>JALOMZ010000164.1 GCA_025455205.1 Chitinophagaceae bacterium
CAACTGCAACGGCCAAGGATAGCCAATGGTCTACCGCAGCAACCGCGGATCTATGTATTTCCCTTGCAGGTCAAGCACCAGCGCTTTACCTCCTGGCGTGCGCAGCTTCAGCCAGGGTGCATGAACCACAGGCCGTCCGGGCAGCCGGGTGCGGCCCTCCACATAACCAGCATCTTCCAGCAAGCTGACCGGGTAACGGCGGGTACGGTGCAGCCCCAGCCAGTGCCAGGTCTTCACCACAAGGGTATCCTTTGCTGCCTCCTGCATTTCCAGCACATAGCGGCCACTGAGCCACCATACAGCCACCAGCATGGCGTGGCCCAGCACCATCACCATCCCCTTGAAAGCCCATGCATGAAGGGGCGAGTCAAACTCTTCATCCAGCGAAGCCGGCTCCAGCCATACTACATAATCAACACCCGCTGCTGCAGCCAAACTCACCAGGCTCACAAAGGCCAGCGTCCACTGCCGGCCGTTGATGTATAACAGGTTCTTATCAGGCATTGGGCCAAAGATATTCCATGCAGGATCATTGTGGCGCCCCTGTTGATATCCACCACGCCGCATTAATTCCCTGTAGCTTTGTGTAGTCAGGAAAACAAAATGTTTAGGGTAACACTGCTGCTATGGATATGGATAATGGCCTCTCCGGCACCGGCACAAACCGTGCTGGTAAAAGGCAGGCCCCATAGTGGCCAACTCAGTTGGGCCGATTTCACCGGCCCCATACCCGCCCAATCAAAGTGGGATGCCTATACCGCCGTAAAAGTGAGTCCGGCCGTTGAACATGTATTGGCGGCCGATGGACTGCTGAAGGCCAACAAGGTGGAAGTGACCGTTGCCCTCGATTCGGTCCGTACCTGGGTAAGACCTGGGAAAGAAACAGATGGATTGCTGCAGCATGAGCAGGGTCACCTCAACCTATATCTGATTTGTGCGCGTGAAATGGAAAACCGGTTATGGGAGGCACGATTTACCCCTGAGGAACTGAATAGCCAGCTCAAAAACATGGTCAATGATATCATGGCCAAATCCAAGTTGCTGAATGAACGCTATGATGCGGAAACCCGTCACTACCGGAACCAACACCAGCAACAGGTATGGACGGCCAGAATCAATGCCTGGCTGGAAAAGGGCAGCTTTCCTGAAGTGAACTGATTCACAGGCAATCTCTCACCACCATATCACTAAGCAGGCACCAGGAGCCCTAAGAGAAAACAGGATGCTTTA
Source organism: Chitinophagaceae bacterium (assembly GCA_025455205.1). Lineage (GTDB taxonomy): Bacteria > Bacteroidota > Bacteroidia > Chitinophagales > Chitinophagaceae > Phnomibacter. Next base: position 1,231 of record JALOMZ010000164.1, read on the forward strand.
CGAACCAGCTGGCAGCCTGTAACAAGATCAGCGATCCCCAGACCATTCCATATCCGTTTTCACATCGCTCCGCTTTGTGCGCACTGCCTTTATTATGGGCAATATTGGCGGGGATACCTTATTGCGTTCAATCAATACGCCGGAACACCCATCCAATTGCACCGCAGGCAGGTCAGTCTTCGGCGATCCCTGCAGGTATTCAATGGTATTTCCTGAAAACACCAATCCATCCACACTGCGTGCCTGCAGCACCGCATTGTTCAGGGCACGGAAAGTATTGTCAACTATCCGGATGTTCCGGTGCACATATTTGCCTGCCTCCCATGCATGGTTTTCCGGTGCAATATTTATGGCCCCGCTGCTGCTATTATAGCCACATCCGTCGAACACATTGTTTCGGATGACCACATCCTGCACCGGACCCGATTCAAACCAGCTTGATGCATCATCGGCAATCAGAATGGGAAACATGCCGGTGTGGTAAAGCACATTGTTTTCTATGCGTACGGGCCTTCTGGTGGTGATAAGAAGTCCGCGGGTGTTGGTTCGCTCAAAACGGCTGTTAGTGATCACCACTTCCGGCGTCCAGGTGATATTCTCCACACAAATGCCTTCGCGCACATCTGCGGGCAATGGATCATGCAGTTCTAGCTCCATCTCTTTGTTGTTTACCAGGGTTGCAGACCGGACCCTGCCGTAACCCAACGGCAGCAGGGTTTGGGGATTTACAAAAGCAATACTGTCGCCGGCAAAAAAAGCAGGAAACCCATAGGTTTGGTGGTGCATGAAGCGAACCGTCAACCTGCCTGCGCCATGCACACCGGTTATCTGCATATGCGTGCCATGCACATTGATGGGGTCGTCGTGAGAACCAGAGGCAAAGCAACTGTCAACGATCACTTTGCCCCGGCAACCGGAAAAATGAAAACAATCGGCGAAGCTGGAAATAACCCTCCCACTCTCCTTTCGCGGCGCCACCTGCACTTTGCGCAACGTGATGTTTTCCGAGAACTGCGAAACAATGCCGAGCCCGTGCATATAGTGCATGCGCAGGTTATACAGGCTTATATCCCTGCTCTGTTCAATCAGTGCGCCGCTGTTGTCGCGGTATGGATCACGTACGGTGAGTACATCGCCTGACTTATAGGGCGGCTTTGTAAAATCGCCTTCGAACGCCACAGTCTGTGGGCCGGTTTGAGCGGCCTTCGCCTGCAGCAAGGGTTGCAGGCTGCTGTAATGCATGCGCTCCGTAACAGGATCAAACAGAATGGCATGGTAGTTTTTTGTTACCCACCCTTCGCCATACAGGATCAGCTTCCCATTTTCCACCTTGAACTTCGAATCCGGGTGAAACCGGGCTTCGATAATGTTTTTGTTAACAGCTGAAATGGTGAGTTCCGTCATGGTAGGCCGTTCATAGTCAAAGGCCAGATTGCGGATGCTTACCTGCCGGCAGCGCTGCAGCACAAAAGACATCATCTTGCCATGCAATACCACCAGGGTATTGTTGCCTTCAATAGCAATATTCTTATGGTCCTCCAGCAAAAAGGCAATGTGCTTCCCTTTGCTGAGCGTATCGCTCTCAGTGCTGTTGGATATATATAATTCCCGCTTTGCAGACTCTTCGGGCCACACATCTATGCGGCCACCGGGCAGCACCAGAACGGAAGATTCATGCCTTTTGCAGGCCGCAAGGGCTTTTTGGAGCCCTGCAGCAGCATCCTCATAGCTGTTGGGCTTAACGCCAAAATCTGCCGCATGCACTACCACAGGAGTTTGGGCCTGCAGGGTTATAGCGGCAGAAAACAATATGGCCACCAGCCATTGATATCGAAGCTTCCCCATTTTCATATTCCGTTTACGCGTTGGCCACACCTCCTTTCGGTTTCCAAACCTAAGGCGTTGCGGGGAATGTTTCCTGGATACGGATGTTGGTGCATTGCAGCCCCAGCCCCTGAATATTGCACAGGCAACCGGGAATGTTTGGGCCTCATGTCGATATTCTTTGGATTCACCAAATAAACCGATAAATTTGTCAATGTTCAAATGTTCATACATTGAAGCTTGCCATTGACCATAACAGTCCTGTACCCCTGCATGTACAGGTGGAAAACCTGCTCCGGGAACTGATTCGCCAGCCGCAATACCAGCAGGGTGAACTATTGCCCGGCGAAACACAGCTGGCTTCGGTATTGGGCATCAGCCGCAATACACTTCGACAGGCCACCAATAAGCTGGAATACGAGGGACTACTCATCCGTAAGAAAGGCATTGGCACAAGGGTAAAGCAACAGGCGGTGACCTCGCATCTTGAACATTGGCACAGTTTCACACAGGAAATGAATGAGCAGGGCGTGAGCCTGGTGGTGTATGAACAGCGTTGCGAAACGGTGGCTGCCGATGCCAGGCTCGCCGCGTTTTTCCATGTACAGGAAGGGGAACCGGTCTTCAGCCTCAAAAGATTGCGCGGAAGCCACCATGGCCCCCTTGTTTATTTCGAAAGCTATTTCCATCCCCGCATTGGCATCAACGCAAACGATGATTTTTCCAGGCCCTTATATGATATTCTGGAGCAGGATTACCACGTGGTACCTGCCCTGTCAAAAGAAAACATCTCTGCAAGACCGGCGAAGGCTTCCATTGCAGCAGCACTCCGTATCAAAAAGGGTGCGCCCATCCTGTACCGGGAGCGGTTTGTATTTGACCCCGGCGGACGACCGGTGGAATACAATACCGGATGCTACCGTGCCGACCGCTTCACCTACAGCATTGATATACGCCGCTCCTGATATCGGCATTTATGTACCATTAAATCCAGCTTTATGAATAACCCGATTGCTTTGGGCGCCGATGTTGGAGGCAGCCATATTTCCTGCAGTGCCGTGCATATGCAGCAGCATGTTATTATACCTGAAAGCCATGTCTCCAGCAAACTGGATAACCAATGGCCTGCTGGTGAAATAATCAGTGCCTGGGCCAATACCATCCGGCAGGTGTTGCAGAAACTGCCGCCGGATGCTGTGGCAGGTATTGGCTTTGCCATGCCCGGACCATTTGATTATGTCAAGGGCATTGCCCTGTTCCGTGGCAACAACAAGAAATACGAATCGCTGTATGGCCTAAATGTAGCCAACCTGCTGCGGCAGGAACTGCAGGTTCCCGAACAATTTTCCATCCGCTTTATCAACGACGCCACGGCCTTTGCCCTGGGCGAAGATTTTATGGGCGCCTCCAGGGGTACCAGCCGGTCGTTGAGCATTACCCTGGGCACCGGCTTCGGCTCCGCCTTTCTGCACAACAGCCTGCCGGTGGTAACTGGCGAGACCGTACCGGAAACCGGTGCCGTATGGCACTTGCCCTATCAGGATGGCAATGCCGATGATTATTTCTCCACCCGCGGATTGCTGCACCGGTATGAAGCCGCTACGGGTGTGGCACTGCCGGGCGTAAAAGAGCTGGCAGCCCTGGCGGCCAGTGATAAAACAGCTGCTGCTCTTTTCGTGGATTTTGGTGAATGCCTGGGTGAATTCCTGGGACCCTGGATGAAAGGCTTCGGCGCTGAAATACTCGTGATCGGCGGCAACATCTCCCATGCCTTTACCCTGTTCGGGCCTTCGCTGGAGAAAAGTTTTCAGCAGCAACAGGTACAGGCAAGGGTGGCGGTAGCACAGTGGCACGAAGAGGCCGCCATCATCGGCAGCGCCCTGCTGGCGGACAATGCCTTTTACGAAAAACTGCTTCCGGCCATTGCCCATATGTAATCATTCCCCAAAAACAAATGCCATATGCAGGCCAATAAGATTTCAGGCAAAACACTGGTGCCGGTGCTCATGTCTTTTTTTGTAATGAGCTTCTGCGACCTGGTAGGCGTGGGCGCAGACCGCGTAAAACAGGACTTCCAGCTGAGCAATACCCTGGCCCAGTTGTTGCCTTCAGCTGTGTTCCTATGGTTTCTGCTGCTGTCGGTACCCGTGGGGGTTTGGCAGGACAGGCTGGGCAAAAAAAAGGTGCTCAACCTGGGCATACTGCTTACGGCAGCAGGCTTATTTATGCCGTTGGTGTATTACAGCTTCCCGGCCATACTCATGGCCTTTGCCCTGCTGGGTATAGGCAATACCATTGTGCAGGTGGCAGCCAATCCCCTGCTGGTGGATGTGGTTCCGGATGCCAGGCGTTCCAGCTTCCTGAGCTTTTCACAGTTTGTGAAAGCCCTGGGATCCATGGTGGCCGCGCCACTGGCCGG
>JALOMZ010000165.1 GCA_025455205.1 Chitinophagaceae bacterium
CATTGGTACGACAACGAACCCTACATTCTGCAAGGCGTTTGGAAGGAAATTGAAGTGAAGCCATTCAGGGTAGCCAATGTTTAACATCAACAGAATTGAGCGGATATGGCAACAGCGATTGTAATTGGTGGTGGTATTGTGGGACTGAGCTCCGCGTACTACCTGCGCCAGTCGGGGTGGGACGTGATCGTCGCCGACAAATCTGATTTCAACGACAACTGCAGTTATGGCAATGCCGGGTATGTGTGTCCCAGTCATTTTGTACCACTGGCTTCGCCGGGCATCATCAAACAGGGGCTGCGCTGGATGCTCAACCCGGAGAGTCCGTTTTACATAAAACCGCGGCTGGATTGGGGGCTCATCCGCTGGGGGCTGCAGTTCATGCGCAGCGCCACGCCGGAGCACCTGGCGAATAGTGCAGTACCCCTGCGCGACATTGCCCTGCTGAGCAAGCAATTGTATGAGGAGTGGACAGACCTACCGGGTTTTGACTTCTCCTATGACAGGAAAGGCTTGCTGGAGTATTTCCAGACGCCGGAGAAAGAAGCGGCAGCGCATCATCATGCGGAGGAAGCGGCACACCTGGGGCTGGAGGCACGAGTGCTTTCGGCCGAAGAGGTGCAGGCCATGGAACCGCACGTAAGGCTGAATATCCGCGGTGCCCTGTATTTCGGCTGCGATGCCCACCTGCATCCCAACCGGGTGATGCAGCAGATGCGGCAGCACCTGCAGCACCTGGGCGTGCAATTGGTGCCGCATGCGGAAGTAACCAGCTTCGAAAAGCAGGGAAGGCGGATTACCGGTGTGAAGGCCGGTGCACAAAAGCTGGGGGCCGACCTGGTGGTAATAGCCACCGGTTCCTGGAGCCGCAGCCTGGCTAAAGAAGCGGGTGCAGACCTGCCGCTGGTAGGTGGCCGGGGTTACAGCATGACCTTCGACAGCCGCCATCTCAAACTGGTGCATCCGGCCGTACTCATGGAGGGTCGGGTGGCCCTTACGCCGTTTGGGGATAGTCTTACCCGCCTGGGCGGCACCATGGAGATTACAAACCTGGATGCTCCCCCGCGCATGAACCGCGTAATGGGTATTATCAAAGCGGCCCGGGCTTATTACCCCGAGGCAGACATACCGGTTCCGGAACTCAAAGATGTATGGTACGGTTATCGGCCATGCAGTGCAGATGGTATGCCCTTTATTGGCCGGGTCCGTGGTTTCGACAACTGCATTATTGCCACAGGTCATGCCATGGTGGGCATGAGCCTTGGGGCCGGTACGGGCAAACTGGTGAGTGAACTGGCCAACGGGGAGAGTACCTCTGTAGACCTCCGGCCATACGATGTGCATCGTTTTGGATGATCTTCGGAACTGCCTCTGTGGATGAGAACACCAACTGATGAGCAGGACGCACATCTGCCGGGTTCAAGGTATTCTCCGTGGACTTTATGGGCAAACAAACATATTATGCTGCAAAGCATGCAATGTTTGCGGGGAAAAGATGCTCCATGCATTTAGTGACCCCTGCTATACCTGTTGCTGATACCGCAGGTGGGCGCCCAGCCAGGCCATGATACCCATGCCGTATTCGATGGCGTCTTCGTCTATGTTAAAGGTGGGCGTGTGTACGCCGCTGGTAATGCCTTTTTCCTTGTTCATCACCCCAACACGGAAGAAGCAGGCAGGTATCTGCTGGGCGTAGTACCCGAAGTCTTCGGCACCCATGCGCATTTCTGTTTCCTCTATATTCTCCTGGCCGAAATAGTCTGCTGCCAGCCTGCGAGCATACTCATTGAGGTCGGCATTATTTAAGACGGTAGGGTATCCAACGTCTATATGTACGCTCATTTCCACGCCCATGGCTTCGCCCAGGTGCTGCACGTGACGGCGTATGAGGTCGTGGGCTTTGAAACGCCAACTTTCGTTCATGCAGCGCAGGGTGCCCATCAGCTTTACCTCACTGGGAATGACATTGGTGGTATGTCCGCCCTGGAAGGAGGATATGCTGAGTACAGAGGGGTTGAAGGGGTCATTGTTGCGGCTGATGATCTGCTGCAGCGAAACTACCAGGTGCGAGGCGGCAAGGATGGTGTCGTGCGTGAGGTGCGGGGCGGCGGCATGGCCACCCTTGCTTTTTACGGTGAAGTAGAGCTCATCGGCGCTGGCCATCACCGTCCCGCTGCGGAAGCTGAGTTTGCCCAGGGGCAGGCCGGGATGCACATGCAGGGCCGCAATGCCCTGGGGCCTCGGATTTTCGAGCACGCCTTCCTTGATGAGGAGGCTGGCGCCGCCGGGATTTTTCTCTTCCCCGGGCTGGAAGATCAGTTTTACCGTGCCTTCCCAGTGTTCCTTCGTTTCGAGCAGGATGCGGGCTGCACCCAGCAGGCAGGTGGTATGTACATCGTGGCCGCAGGCATGCATGATGCCGGGCCGGATGCTTTTGTAAGGCACATCGTTTTCTTCCTGTATGGGCAGTGCGTCAATATCGGCGCGCAGGGCAATTACCCGGGAGGAGGGATTCCGCCCTTCAATGAGGCCAATCACGCCGGTGCGTGCCATTACCTGGAAAGGAATGCCCATGGCCTGCAGTTGCTCCTGTATAAACTGGCTTGTTTCAAACTCCTGGTAGCTCAGTTCGGGATAGCTGTGCAGGTGGTGGCGGATGGCAATGAAGGAATCCTTGTAGGCGCGGGCTTTCTGCTGTATGAGTTCTGTTAACATGTAGGAAGGCTTGAAAGTGCTGGCCTGCATCAGTATTGCTGCTGGCCCTCTATTTCCGCCAGCAGTTTGGCTTCGTCTTCGGCGGATAGTTTTACAATATCGCTGATCACAAAGAATGACTCCTTGAAATATTTGCTGAGTTCCTTCCGGAATTTCTCTGCTTCCTCCCGCTTGGCAAAGTCGCCGGCCTTGAGTTTGAAATAAGGCGCCTGGTAGGCCATATACACCTGTTTATCGGGGAAGTAGCGTAGCACATCGGCCCGCATTTTATAGGCCTGATCGCGGTTGTTGGTGTTGAGGATCATTACACGGTAGCCTTTGTACTGGCCGGCACTGTTCTTGTAGGCGGAGAGCTTGTTGATCTGTGATTGCTTTTTGGCCAGCCAGTGCACCCTCGGATCCACGCTCAGGGTCACCAGGGTACTGTCCTCCTGGGCCTGCGCAGTAGCCGGCAGCAGCAGGCTCAGGGAAGAAGCCATCAGGATTATGGTAAGGAAGTGATACCGGAATTGCATGTTTCTTTTCTTTCTGTGTGGATATACCTGCAAAGCAAGGGCCATTTTTGTTTGTCCCTGTGTTAATAATGCGCAGTGGATGCTTCGCCGGCAATGATGGCCAGTCCGCCGCTGGTGCCCAGCCGGGTGGCGCCCGCATCGAGCAGGGCTTTGGCAAAGGCATAGTCGCGGATACCGCCGGAGGCCTTGATCTGTATATGTGCAGGCAGGTGCTGGCGCATGATTTGCACTGCCTCCACGGTTGCGCCCTTTTCTGCGTAGCCGGTGGAGGTCTTCATGAAATGCACACCGGCGGCCCCATACAACTCGCAGCACTTGATGATCTCTTCCTGGGTGAGCACGCCGCTTTCAATGATCACCTTCAGCACCTTGTTTTTGGCGGTGATCACCGGCATGATGTGGTTGATCTCGTTGGCCATGTATTCCCAGTCGTTGTTTTTCAGGGCGGTGAAGTTGATCACCATATCCAGTTCATCGGCACCGTCTACTATGGCCAGCAGGATCTCTGCAATTTTTGCTTCAATGGCGGAATAGCCAAAGGGAAAACCTATAACGGTGGCCACCTTGCTCTGGCTGTGCTGCAGGTATTGTTTGGCTTGTTTTACAAACAGGGGCGGCACACATACGGAAGCAAAGCCGTGTTCATCGGCTTCCCGGCACAGCTGTTCTACCTGGCTGAGCAGCATGCCGGGTTTCAGCAGGGTATGGTCAATGGTGGAGGCAATATGGCGGGTATCAGTCTGTTTCAATGTTGTGTTTTTTGTTTTCAAAAATATTCTGCAGGCTCCAATCCACCTGCCTTTCAAAAGGATGTTTTCTTTCCGGGCAGTCTGCCAATTTGCAGAGCCGGCAGCTGAAGGGCAGGCATCCGTCGGTATGGGTGAAGAGTTCCAGTGCGTCACCAAATTCTGCGCGGATCAGTCGTCCCAGGTCGTCCACCTCTGTATGGGCCTGGTGCACGTTGAGGTACCAGGGGATGGTGAGGTGGCAGTCGATGTGCAGCTGGTTGCCATACTGGATGATGCGCAGGTTGTGCAGGTCTATCCAGCTAGCCTTGCGGTGGGTGTTCAGCACCTGCACCAGTCTTTGCAGCAGGGCCTTATCGGCTTCGTCCATGATGCCGGCCACGCTCTTGCGCAGAATCCGGAATCCGGTGACCACAATTATTACCCCGAACAGTATGGCCACAGCGCTGTCTATCCAGGGGATGCCGGTGAACAACAGCACCAGTAATCCTGCCACCAGACCGGCGGTAGAATAGGCATCAGACTTCAGGTGTTTGCCCGTGGCGGTGATGGCCATCGACTGGTTGCGGCGGCCGGTGCGTTCGGCAATGGCACCGGCAATATAATTCACCACGCCACTGGCGGTGATGAGGAGGATCCCCATATCCAGCCGGTCTACCGGTGCGGGATGCAGCAGTCGTGTGGTGGCTTCTATGAGAATCCAAATGCCTGCCAGCATAATGAGGGTGCCTTCTACTGAGGCGGACAGGAATTCCGCCTTGCCATGGCCATAGGGATGATCGGCATCACGCGGCTTGGTAGCCACATAAAGGCTATAGAGGCTCACAAAGCCGGCCACCACGTTCACGATGCTTTCAAGGGCGTCGGTGAGAATGGCCACCGAATCGGTGAGGTAGTAGGCGGTGAATTTGAGCAGGAGGAGTACCACACCGGTGAGGGTGATCCATTGCTGCACCCTGAAAGTCTGCCGGTTTAGCTGGTACACATCCATGATGCTCAGATTAGCACAATTTTGGGGATGATGGTGCTGTTCTTCTTAAGCATGGCTGCCACGCCGCAGTATTTTTCGATAGACAGGTCCACCGCCCTTTTCACCTTGTCTTCAAATTCCGGTGCAGCATCAATACGGTATTCGATTTCGATATCCCTGAAAACACGGGGATGGTCCTCTGTCTGCTCCGATTCGGTGATGATCTCCAGTTTGCTGAAGGGCACGCGCATCTTCTGCAGCATTTCCACCACATCTATGCCGCTGCATCCGGCCAGGCCGCTCAGCAGCAGGGCTTTGGGGCTGTAACCCAGGCGGAGGCCGTCGGCGCCGGTAGCGCCATTCAGTTCTATTACATGGCCGTCGAAGGTGCTGGTGAAAGCCATGTCGTTTTGCCAAAGTGTGATTGTTTTCATGGGAAGTAGCAATTAGGGGAGCGGGATGTTTGTATTGTGAATAATAAAAATATCATTAAAGGCCATTGGCAAAGCGGTAACGGG
>JALOMZ010000166.1 GCA_025455205.1 Chitinophagaceae bacterium
ATGTTCCCACACGTCGAGGCCCAGCAGGGGATAGCCCTTGAATTCACTGAGGTCCATCAGGGGGTTGTCCTGGTTGGGGGTGCTGCCGATCTGCAGTTTTTTATTAGCATCCAGCACCAGCCAGGCCCAGCCGCTGCCGAAGCGTGTGGTGGCGGCCGTGTTGAATTTGTTACGCATATCGCTCACGGAGCCAAAGGCGGTTTCGATCACCTGCTTGAATTCGCCCGACATGGCCTTTCCGCCGGGGGTCATCCAGCGCCAGAAGCTCTCATGGTTATAGTGTCCGCCGGCGTTGTTGCGCAGTTTGGCGCTGTATTTCGACATGCCGGCAAACAAGTCTTCGAGCCGCTGTATAACGGGCGCTTCGGCCTGCAATGCTTCCGTCATGTTCTTGGTGTAGGCCGCAGCGTGTTTGGTGTAGTGGATCTCCATGGTGAGGGCGTCAATGGCTGGCTGCAGTGCCGCATAAGCATAGGGCAGCGGGGCCTGTTGCATTCCGGGAGTCCCTTTGTAATATGACTGGCCCGATCCTGTTTTCCGGCTGCTGCCGCAACCGGCCTGTGCCAGCAGGGTGCCGGCTGCCAGGGTGCCGGCGGTAGCCTTAGCCGTTGTTTCCAGAAAGTTCCTCCTGTTCATGTTCATGGTTGTTTTGTACAGGCACGGTAGTCCTGTTCTTTTTGTTTACCAGCCTGGCACTCAGTTTCCTGATATGCTGGGCGGTGCGGAAATAATATTCCTTATTGAATAGCTGCGAATCACGCATGGCCTTCCAGGTTAGGAAGAGCCCTACCGGCACTAATACAATGCTAGGGAGCCAGGTGCCGGTGAAAACGGGCAATACGGCTTCCTTGGCCAGTTTTTCGCCGCTGGTATTCAACAGGTGGAATATAGCAAAAAAGATGACGGCAAATACCAGCGGGGTACCTATTCCTCCCTTTCGGATGATGGAGCCCAGGGGCGCCCCAATCAGGAACATCACGAAGCAGGCAAAGGAGAGGGCAAATTTCTGGTGCCAGCCCAGGGCATATTCCCGTTTGTCGCGGCTTCGGGCCGTGTATTCGCCAAACAGGATATCGGTAGAGCTCTTGGTGCCGCTGATGCGGCTCAGGGCCATGTCTATGCTGGTCATGCGCGCGCTGTCGGGGATGATGGCCTTCATATTTTTAGGCGCCTGGCGTATGGCCACCGGCCTTAGCTTGCCACTGTCGTGCCGCTTTACGAAGTCAAATCCAAAAGCAACTTCCGTCATGATCCGCTTCCGCAGGGAGTCTTGCCGGCGTGCCACGGAATCTTCAAAATGGGCCAGTTGGCGGGTGCTCAGCATGCGGTAGTTGTCTTTGAACATACTGTCGCTGCTCTCCACCTTGAAAAAGCTGGTAAGGTCAAATACCTTGTCGTATTCAGCAAAACTGATGCGGATGAGCTCAGTATTGGTGCTGGCCCGCATGCCCCTTTCCTCGTACCGGGTGCCGTTCACCAGGTGAAAGCGCAGGAACCGCTTGTCGTCGCTTACGGTCATGGCCCCGCTGTCGGCCACAATAAGGTTGTCCTGCAGGTAATTGCCCCGTTCATAAATGATGATATCGCGGATCCGGCGGCCGTCGTCATCCTTGCTGCCCAGCTTGATCACATAGCCATTGATATTGCTGTAGAACACACCGGGTTTGATATCGAAGGCGGGCTTGGAATACACGATCTCATATTTCAGCTTGTTGAGCCGCAGGTTCACCACCGGAATGATATTGTTGTTGAACAGGAAGGCGATGCCCACTACCAGCAGGCTCACCACCATGATGGGCATCATGAAGCGGCGCAGGGAGATGCCGGCGGCCTTGATGGCCACCAGTTCATAGGTCTCGCCCAGGTTGCCAAAGGTCATGATGGTGGAAAGCAGCATGGCCAGGGGGAGGGCCACGGGCACCCAGGAGGCGGCCACATAGAGGATCACTTCGGCCAACGTGGGCATATCAATACCTTTGCCCACAAAATCATCAATCCAGAGCCAGAAGAATTGCAGGATGAGAACGAAGATGGCAATCAGAAAGGTGGCAAGGAAAGGCCCGATGAAGGCCTTGATGATGAGTCTGTCGAGTTGTTTGATCACCAGAATGGATGTTTGCCAATGGAGCCGTCAAAAATAGCACTTTCGGAAGCAGATTGGCAGCAGGCTGCCGTACCCGACCTCATTTTAACGAAGAACCGCGTGATAAGCGGGGTGTATGACCTGTTTGGCCGGCTGGCCGGTACCTATCAGGCTGCTTTTGCCCCGGTGGCGGCCCGGTTTCCGGGGGTGGATGCCTGGACGCCCAAGATCTCGCGCGGGGAGAAATACCGGGATATGCCCTGGGTGATGCTCGACTTCCCGCGTTGTTTTGCGGCAGCGCAGGGGCATTTTGCCATTCGTACCTTTTTCTGGTGGGGGCATTATTTCAGCATCCAGCTGCAATTATCGGGCGGGTATGCGCAACAGCTTCTGCCCCTGCTGAACCGGCTGCAGGCAAAAGGATGGTATGTAGGTTGCACCGATGACCCCTGGGATATGGAATTACCCCATGCAGGGTGGCGCTGGCCGGTGGAAAGCGGACTGCCGGACGGGGGGACTTGGGTGGCCAAGGCGGCAAAAAAAATACCCATTCGGGAATGGGTACAGGTGGAAACTTTTATGGAGGAGGCCTACCGGGAACTGGCCACTATGCTGGCCGCCGGTGATGACAAGCTTTAGTTCCCCAGGCGGTGGAACAGGTCTTTAACCTGGTAGTCCCACAACTGCGACTGGTCTTTGATATCGGCCTTTTCCGCAAAATCTGTGATCACCAGGATGGTCTGGTTGCTCACCTCAGTCTTTTCAATGCGGAATTCAAAATATTCATCGGGGCCGCTGTGCAGCCAGTGAAAGCGGATGAACTTGTCCAGTTCCTTTTCTACCACCTCGGCCTTGTCTGTGCTGCCATTCCAGGTGAAAGCGAATATTTCTTCTTTGTCATCCACCTTGTCGGCAAACCATTCCTGCAGACCATTGGAGGTACTGAGGAACTCAAAGAGGATTGTGGGAGAGCACCTGACGGGGTATTCCAGTGTGAACTTTTGTTTCTTACTCATTTCGTAAAGCCAGAAATTATGGAGCGTGCCGAACTATTAGGGTTCGTGCAATAATAGAAAATAAATTAAACCTCCAAAATAATTTTTGGCTCCCCGGGCAGGGCAGAAAAGGCCGTTTTGGCCTGCCGGAGGGTTATCAGGGCATTATTTTTATGGTTTTTCGGCAATTTTTTTGGTGGAAGCTTTAGGGAATCCTTAACTTTCCCTAGGAAAATATGGTAAATGGCTGACTGACGCAGTGATTTTGGTATACGAGCAGACTCTTTTTCCACACATAAACCTCACTTCTATAACCACCAAATAACTGGCCTATGAGTATGCGCCAACTCAAGATCACGAAGTCCATCACCAATCGTGAATCCCAGAGCCTTGAAAAGTACCTTCAGGAAATTGGCCGTGTAGAGCTGATTACGCCTGAGGAGGAAGTACAGCTCGCCATCCGCATTAAACAGGGAGATCAAAAAGCGCTGGACCGCCTGGTGGCGGCCAATCTGCGTTTTGTGGTCAGCGTGGCCAAGCAGTATCAGAACCAGGGCCTCACCCTGAGCGACCTCATTAACGAAGGCAACCTGGGCCTTATCCGGGCAGCCCAGCGCTTTGATGAGACGCGTGGTTTCAAATTCATTTCTTATGCCGTCTGGTGGATCCGCCAGAGCATCCTGCAGGCATTGGCCGAGCAAAGCCGTATTGTTCGTTTGCCGCTGAACAAGGTGGGGCTCACCAACAAGATTTCCCGGGCCTTCAGCCAGCTGGAGCAGGAATATGAACGGGAGCCCACCCCGGAAGAACTGGCCGACATCCTGGAAATGGAATCTGAGGAAGTGGCAGCATCCCTCAATATCTCCGGACGCCATGTGAGCATGGATGCCCCGGTGGCCGATGGGGAGGAAAGCTCCCTGATAGACCTGATGATCAATCCCAATGCCGACCAGGCCAATGCCCGGCTGGATCACCACGAGTCGCTCCGCATGGAATTGTCGCGCAGCCTCAATACGCTTACCGAGCGCCAGAAAGAGGTGCTGTGTTACTTCTTTGGCATTGGGGTAGACAACCCCCTCAGCCTGGAAGATATTGGCCAGCGCTTCCACCTCACCCGCGAGCGGGTAAGGCAGATCAAAGACAAGGCATTGGCCAAACTGCAGAGCGCCAGCCGGTCCAAGCTGCTGAAGGTGTACCTGGGCAACTGATGCGGTTGGATCTTATCCCTTAATTTTGCACCTCCTTTGATAGGATGTAGTCTGTTGATTACATCCTTTTTTCATGTTTCAAAATCGCAAGCAGCATGTTTGAATCACTGTCAGAACGGTTGGAGTCGGCCTTTAAGAATATCAAGGGCCAGGGACGCATCAACGAACTGAACATTGCCAATACCGTAAAGGATATCCGCCGGGCGCTGGTGGATGCCGACGTGAATTATAAGATCGCCAAGGAATTCACTGACAAGGTGAAAGACAAAGCCCTGGGGGAAAAAGTGTTGCTGAGCGTGAGCCCCGGGCAGCAGATGGTGAAGATTGTGCAGGATGAGCTGGCCGAACTGATGGGTGGCGAAGCCAGCGAATTCAATATTTCGGGCAATCCGGCCGTCATCTTGATCGCCGGCCTGCAGGGCAGTGGTAAAACTACCTTTAGTGGCAAACTGGCCAACTACCTGAAGACCAAGAAAGGGAAGAGTCCCCTGCTGGTGGCGGCCGATATCTATCGTCCGGCGGCCATCGACCAGCTGAAAGTGCTGGGTGAACAGGTGAAAGTGGATGTGTACAGCGAGCCGGAAAACAAGGACGCCGTAGCCATTGCGCAAAATGCCATCCGCGAGGCGAAGGCGAAAAACAAGAATGTGGTAATCATCGATACCGCGGGCCGACTGGCCATTGACGAAGCCATGATGACCGAAGTGGCCAATATCAGGGCGGCGGTAAATCCCCAGGAGATCCTCTTTGTGGTGGACAGCATGACCGGCCAGGATGCCGTGAACACCGCCAAGGCGTTCAACGATCGCCTCAATTTCAGCGGGGTGGTGCTCACCAAGCTCGACGGCGATACCCGTGGCGGTGCAGCCCTCTCCATCAAGTATACCGTGAGCAAACCCATCAAGTTTGTCAGCAATGGCGAAAAGATGGACGCCCTGGATGTGTTTTACCCCGACCGTATGGCCCAGCGCATCCTGGGTATGGGCGACATAACCAGCCTGGTGGAACGCGCCCAGGCCCAGTTTGACGAAGAGCAAGCCAAAAAGCTGGAAAAGAAGATCCGCAAGAACCAATTCGATTTTGAGGACTTCCTTCAGCAGATACAGCAGATCAAGAAAATGGGCAATATGAAAGACCTGCTGGGCATGATTCCCGGGGTGGGCAAGCAGATCAAA
>JALOMZ010000167.1 GCA_025455205.1 Chitinophagaceae bacterium
CATTTTGAGACTGGCCTTACCCATTTCTTCGTGTTTCTTAGTGCGCTTTGTGGGAAACAACAGAAGGGCTCCCACAAAGGCCAAATAGCACACTAAGAGAAATACAGCATAATCGGCCTGGTGGCCTTAGTGCCTTCCTGGTGTCCTGGCTGTTCAAAAAATACTGCGTTAAAAGGAAGTTTGGACAGCCGCAGGCTGGCAGCTGCCATCATCTGCAATCCGGTCATAGACCGGTCTGTTATCGGTTCTTCCAGGTGCCGCAAGCGAACACCTGCAAGAACACTCATTTCGCGCAGCGAAATCCCCTTTGCGTTCTCTGGTCCTCAGCGGTAATTTCTCCCTGTGTTCCTCTGTGCAATCCTCTTTTACCTCTGTGGTAAACAGACCCTTTTTGCTCTATAGGTCTTTGTGGTTAAGAAAGTTTGAGACAGGCTTTCTTCAGTAGTGTGCCCGTTCTTCCACCTCATGTTCATTGTGGCAGCTGTTGCACTTCATCACCAGCAAGCGGTACTGCCGCTGGGCCTCCGTTGTATCGCCCGCTGTCACAGCCGTGCGCAAGGCACCCACGGTGGTTTTCAGTTTTTTTTCATAGTAATACTCAAAGGGGCGCTTCAGGTTATGGTGCTCATTCAGCCGGCTGGTCATTAACAACAATACGCTGTCCAATCCATCCAGCAACCATAGGGCATTATCCGTTCTGCCCTGCCGGAGTTCCTCGCCAATGCCGCCCTGGTATACCGCCAGCGCATCCATTTGCTCACTGAGGTCCTTGTGCAGGTACCCTTCAGTAGCTTCCTGTTCCTGGCTGCAGGAATTCCATCCCACTACCGCCACAGCTGCCATTACGCACAAAAGCAGTTTTTTGGACGACCGCATAGTGATTCCTCCCGGGCAAATTAAATGCATGTACTGCACTTGGGCCAGGAATGCTTCATATTTCCGGCACGGGTTCAGAACAGGCCGATGATTCTGCCATCATCCGTGAGGTCTATCTGCTCTGCCGCCGGCGTATTGGGCAGGCCGGGCATGCGCATCATCTCTCCCAGTATGGGGATCAGGAAGCCGGCACCGGAGGCAAACTCGAATTCGCGCACCGTCACCACAAAATCTGTGGGCCGCCCCAGCTTTCTTTCATTATCGCTCAGGCTCTTGGGTGTTTTGGCCATGCACACGGGCAGCTTTTCCATACCCAGTTCCTTCAGCGTTTTCAGGTTGGCCTTGGCCTTCACGGAGTAATCTACCCCATCGGCACCATAAATCTCTTTGGCAATGGTTTCTATCTTCTGCTCAATAGGCCAATCCCATTTGTACAGGGGTTTGAAATCATTTCGACCCGATTCCACCATTTCCACCACCGCCTTCGCCAGGTCTTCGGCACCGGCACTGCCTTCGGCAAAAGCCTTGCACACAATGGCCTGCACGCCCTGCTGCTGGCAGAAGGTTTCCACCACGCGTATCTCCTCGGCACTGTCGGTGGGGAACCAGTTGATACATACGATGGGCGTGATGCCAAACTTCCGGATGTTCTCCATGTGCTTCTCCAGGTTGGGCAGGCCCATCACTACTTTGGTGGGATCGGCGCTTTGCAGCTCCTCCTTTTTGGCGCCACCATGGTGACGCAGCGCCTTGATGGTGGTAACCAGCACCACGGCTTCGGGCCGCAGGCCGGCCGACTGGCACTTGATGTCGAAAAATTTCTCCGCACCCAGGTCGGCGGCAAAACCCGCCTCTGTGACCACGTATTCCGAAAGGCTCAGGCCCATGCGGGTGGCCAGGATGGTATTGGTGCCTTGGGCAATGCTGGCAAAAGGACCGCCATGCAGGATGGCCGGGTTGCCCTCCAGGGTTTGCACAAGGTTGGGTTTGATGGCGTCTTTCAGCAGGGCGGCCATGGCCCCCACGGCTTTGAGGTCGCGGGCAAACACCGGCTTGCCTTCAAAGGTCTTGCCAACGAAAATGTTGCCCAGCCGCTGCTTAAGGTCGGCAATGCTTTCGCTCATGCAGAGGATGGCCATGATCTCGGAGGCCGGGGTGATGTTGAAGCCGTCTTCACGCGGGATGCCGTTGTTGGTACCGCCCAGTCCTATGAGGATATTGCGCAGGGCCCGGTCGTTCATGTCCATCACCCGCTTCCATACCACCTGGCGCGGATCAAGTCCCAGGGACCCCTTCTTGTTTTGCAGGTTGTTGTCTATCAGGGCCGCCAGCAGGTTATTGGCCTTCTCCACCGCGCTGAAGTCGCCGGTGAAATGCAGGTTGATATCCTCCATGGGTATCACCTGCGCATAGCCGCCACCGGCAGCGCCACCCTTGATGCCGAACACCGGTCCCAGCGAGGGCTCACGCAGCACCGCCATGGCCCGGCGGCCAACCCGGTTGAGGCCATCCGTGAGGCCCACACTCATGGTGGTCTTGCCCTCACCGTAGGGCGTGGGCGTAATGGCCGTAACCAGCACAAGGTGGTGCTGCTTCACTTTTTCTGGATCGATGAGTTTCAGCGGCAGCTTGGCCTTGTACTTGCCATAATACTCCAGGTCATCATTGCTGATACCAATGCTGGCGGCAATCTCTTTGATATGCCGGATGGGGGCAGCCTGCGCTATCTGCAGGTCGGAAGGAAATGTGCTCATAGTCAAACAATCGTAGCATGCAAAATGCAACGAAGGCCGCACAGAAAGGCTGACGCTTGTCAGTCCTTAAATCCCTTTCGGGCAAAGAGGATAAAATCCGTTTGCGGAATATTGGTCTCGCCCAGCGCCCGCATCATCACCACCAGCTGTCCGCGATGGTAGGTGCTGTGGTTGAACACATGCAGCAACACTTCCTTTACCGGCTGGTAAAACTCCTCGCCCCTGGAATTTTTGTAAATAAGCTTGCTTTCAATGGCGTCCTCATTCAGCGATTCGCGGATGAAAGGTTCCCATTCCATACTCTGGTGCAACAGCCCGTTGCAGGCATCCTTCAGCGAAGGATCAAAATTTGCGGAAGGCACCAGGATCTTTTCGTGCAGCCGCATGCGCTGCCACCAGGCGCTTTCGGCATCCCACATATGCAGGATGGTCTTGTACAGGCTGTCGAAACTGGCGGGTGTTTGCTGGTACCACAGTGCCTCCTCCATCTGCTGGATCTGGTAGAGGATCTTATGGTTGGCCCACACATTATAAGCGGCATACTGGCAGAGCAGTTCTTTCATAGATTGTTTTTTAGGTAGCAGCGCCTGTATGGAATTCCTCCTGTCCTTTCCCTTATTAATTGATAGATTTGACCATTCAGGCAGTTGCTAAAAATACCCAGGAAACCAATTATGTCGAATAAAAATTTTACCTGCTCCGGCTGGAGCAGCACGGCCATCCACGGCGGACACGAGCCCGACCCCAACAGCTCGCATATCACCCCCATATATGCCACCTCCACATTTGTATTTGATACGGCAGAGGAAGGCATGGAACGCTTTGCCAGCCTCGATAAGGAAAAAGTGTACAGCCGCTGGGGCAATCCTACGTTCAAGGAATGCGAGCAGAAGATAGCCGCCCTGGAAGCCTTTGGATTAACGGATGAAGCAGGACAGCCGCTCCAGTTGAAAGCCCTGCTGCATGCCAGCGGGCAGGCAGCCATGGCCACGCTTTTCTTCAGCACCCTGCAGGCCGGCGACAAGATCCTCTCCCACCACTCCCTGTATGGCGGCACATTTGAGTTGCTCAACAAGGTATTGGCCAATAGCGGTATCCAGCCCATCATTGAAGACCTGCACGACCTCAATAAAACGGAAGAATGGCTGCGTAACGACCCGGCCATCAAAATGATCCATATTGAAACACCGGCCAACCCCACCATTCAGTGTGTTGATCTGGAAGCATTGACTGCCCTGGCGCGCCAATACGGCAAACTGGTATCGGTGGACAATACGTTTGCCACGCCCTACCTGCAACAGCCGTTCCGATATGGCGTGGACTTTGTGTTCCACTCCACCACCAAATTCCTCAACGGGCACGGCACGGCCATTGGCGGTGTACTGCTGGGCCGCGACATACATTTCATGAAGACCAAGGCCTGGAAATGGCATGCCCTGCTGGGCGGCAATGCCAATCCCTTTGATGCCTACCTGCTCACCCAGGGCATCAAAACGCTGGAGCTGCGCATGGAACGCCATTGCCATAATGCCATGGAAGTGGCCCATTTTCTCGATCAGCATCCCGCTATTGCTAAAGTGAACTACACCGGGCTGCCCTCACATCCGGATTATTATATCAGCGCCAAACAAATGCGGCACCCCGGCCCCATGATGAGTTTTGAATTGCAGGGCGGCCTGGATGCCGGCAAGCAGTTCATCAATAACCTGCAAATGTGCACCCGCGCGGTATCCCTTGGCACCGTAGATACCCTGGTGAGCCATCCGGCCAGCATGAGCCATGCCGGCGTAAGCCGCGAAGACCGGCTGCTGTTCGGCATCACCGATGGCCTTATCCGTATGAGCGTGGGCATCGAAAACATTGAAGACATACTCAACGATCTCTCACAGGCACTCACCGATCTCTAAAATCCATTGCTATGAAAAAGATACTCATTGCCGGCCTGCTGCTGTGCGCTGCCACTGGCTGGTCGCAGAAAGCCCCAAAACCCGCACCGGCCGATACCCGCCTGCAGGGTCTTGATGCCGAACTGCAACAAGTACTGGCCGACTGGAAAGGCGCCGGCTTTGCGGTGGCCGTGGTCGAGAAAAACAAATTGATCTATACCAAAGGGTTTGGGGTGAAAAGCATCCAAACAAAGGAACCGGTAACACCCAACACCCTATTCGCCATTGGATCCTGCACCAAGGCCTTCACCAGCACCCTGGTGGGACAACTGGTTGCCGACGGCAAACTGAGCTACGATGAACCGGTGCGTACCTACCTGCCTGCATTGCAGTTCTTCAATAACGACATGAACAACCTCATCACCCTGCGCGATATGATGAGCCATAAAACGGGATTGCCGCGGCACGACCTCTCCTGGTACCTCAACCAAAGCAACAGCCGAGACAGCCTGATCATGCACATCAAATACCAGGAGCCCACCTTCCGCCCCAAGGAGAGATACCAGTACAACAACTTCATGTTCCTGGCCCAGGGCGTGGTGGTGGAAAAGCTCAGCGGCCGCAGCTGGGAAGACAATATGCGCGAGAAACTCTTCAAGCCCCTGGGCATGACCCGCAGCAACATGCCCTATGAAGCCGTGAAGAACGATAATGACCTGGCCACTCCCCACTCCTATAAGAACGACAGTACGCTTCGCATAGTTCCGCATTATAATATAGCAGGTATGGGTCCCGCCGGCGCGGTATACAGCAGTGTTACGGAAATGGCCAACTGGGTGCAGGCCTGGATCTATGGCGGCAAATACAATGGTACTACCGTGATACCACCAGCCCACCACCGCGAAGCCATGTCGGCGCAGGTGCCCAGCGGCGCCGGC
>JALOMZ010000168.1 GCA_025455205.1 Chitinophagaceae bacterium
GAGTGAAGAGAACGTGATTGAGTTCCCCAAGGAACAGATCCCTGCAGATATGCAACTGGAAGTGGGTATGGAACTGATGCTGCGCGACAATTTCGGTCGTCCGGTACCTGTTACGGTGCATGCCATCGAAGAAAGCCATGTTCGCCTGGATGCCAACCACCAATTGGCTGGCAAGGAACTGGTTTTTGACATTGAACTGGTAGAACTCAACGGAGAAAAAGGCGGTTCCAGAATCATCCTGCTCGACTGATCATTCTGAGTATCACCAGGTATGAGGCAATGGTTGAGGCAATCTGTTTACGGACGGCCTCCATTGCCTCATCGTATTTTATGGCAGTGGCAGGTCTATACAGGTGGCAGTCAAAGTTTTATTGATAACCGTAGCCAGGGCTTCCACATCCTCCTTGGTGTGCAGTGCGGAAATGACCGCCCGGTTGAGGGCCGGGCCATGTGCATCGGGATAGGCAAAACTGGAAATGATCATCCTGTGCTGCCGGAAGAAGGCTTCATCCATAAACGGGGGCAAACGCAGTATCGGCAATTGCGGATGCTGTGCAATGGGGGCACCATGGGGAAGCAGGGTATGCAGGTGCTGTATCAGTTCCCGCAGCCTTGCCCGTTGCATCTGGAACAAGGCTTGATGATACAGCCATACATGCAGCAGGGCCGGTGGTGGCGGCGTGGTGGTGCCATACCAGGGAGAATCGCGCAATTGCTGTAATCGTTCCGGGCTGCTGCAACAAACGATGCCACCCGTAAGATTCAGTGCTTTGCTGAGTGAGGCAGAGATGATGTATTCTATACCTTCTATGCGGGGAAGCAGGTGGCTGATGCCCTGGCCCTGCGGACCCAGCAGGCCCAGTCCATGGCTGTCGTCAATGATGCAGGTTAAAGGTCGCTGTATCTGCTGCAGAAAGGAGAAGTCATGCACCTCCACCGTTAGTGGATTCACGGAATCGCTGAGCAGGTAAACCGCAGCTTCCGGTGGCAGTTGGTTGATGGTGGCTGCGGTGGCAGCTGCCCAGGCATTAAAATCACCGGATGAACGGGTGCCGCAGGCAATGGCCGGATGACAGGCCGGCGCGCTGAATACATGGGCGCCGGCGGGTATGGTATGTACGGCAGCACGACCTGCCATGAAGCCGCTGCTGAATAATACGGCCCCGTTGCTGTTCGCCTGGGCTGCAAATGTCTGTTCCGCCTGCTCAAAGAGTGCCAGCCGGGTATTGCTGATACGGGCACTGGGAAACAGCCAGCCATATTGCTCTAAGGCATCCCGCAGGGCTTCCTGCAAGGCAGGCAGGTGGTGCATGCCCAGGTAGGAATATCCTGAAAAGAACAGGTATTCTGTATCCTGCATCATTACGGTGCGTCCGGGGGTGGCCTCCAGCGTATACATGAAAAAAAGTAATGAATGATTAGTGCCGGCTGAAGATGTTATCAGTCGGATAGGTCCCAAATGTAAGGAAACAGGCTGCTGCTACTGGCCGGTTCAGTCTTCCTCATAATACCTTACTCCGTGTTCCTTCAGAAATGCCTTGATGGCTGAAGCATGAATGCATTGGCCAAGGTGCAGGAAGGAATAGTCGTTGATATGCCTTTGTTTGCCGCCAATCAGCACTTCTTTGTTCTCGATGTCAAATCCCAGGTGCATGTGCTTGGTACTGAACTGCATGCCATACACCACGCCCCGCTCATCAAACAGGGGACCGCCGCTCTGGCCCCGCAGGCCGGGCGTGCTGAGTTCGATGCCATATACGCCATGGGCATCGGCCAGGTGCCTGGTAATCATGCCTTCCAGGGGAAACCGGGGCGTATGGATATTGCCGGCCTGTGTCCATTCTATGTCATCTGCCTGCTCGTGGTAGCGGAAATTGGTGAACTCGGGAAAGGGAAATCCAAGGCGGCATAAGAACTTGCCCTGCTTCACCCGGCTGTCATCCCTGATGAAAACGGCATGGCCGGTATAGGCCAGTTGGTTGTAGTCATTGAATTTGAGAATGGCCAGGTCGTAGCTGGGATGGAGGTGCCAGTTAAAGCCGGACATCTGGTCTACACAATTCAGGAAATTGTTCTTCAGCTGGATGGTGGTTTCCGGCTTGTAGCCGTATTTCAGCTCCAGTCCCAAAAGTGATTTTTTGTGTTTGTGATCGCGGGGTAGTTTCTGTCTGTCCTGGCGGAAATTGTTATACCGGCTGTTGATGTTGTCTGCAGAGGCCAGCATTTCCACCACATGCTTGCAGGTTACCGCATACCCCTCCTCATTTACGAAAAAAAGCGTGGAGCATCCCGGCAGTATCTGGTTGCCTCCATAGGTGCGGGAAATGGAATGGATGGGGCGGGTGAAACCGGCTGCGGCTTCGATGGCTTCAACGAACATAGGCTGGTTTTGATGTCTCCTGAAGGTAAGATGTTAGTTTCAATGCTGCGGGCTGTTGTTTTGCTTGTGCCACGGGATGAGGTTTGTCAGGGTGACTTTCGAGTAGCTGAATTGCCCGTTGTATATGGCCTATGCAATATGAAACGAACGGAAATATCCCATATGCGGGAAGGCGTTTCATTGTGCAGTGTTTGGCCTGTGGTGGCTTTCAGGTTGCCCAGCCAGGTTTGGTACCAGGAAATTTGGGGTACAATGTAGAAGGCGTTGGAAACATGGATCTCATACCCGGCTTGCATAACGGTTGTGAACCCCAGGGTAACGAATGAACTGAGGGTGGAATCGCCCTGATCGGTGTATACGGGTTGTGAAGGGGTTGCAAAATGGTTGCCCCAACCGCCGCCAACTTTTAAATACAGGGGCTGATGCCTTATGGGCAGGTAAGAACCTGTCAGCAATAACATCATGCGGGATGGGCCCACGGTTTCATCGGGAAAGCCATATTCATCGGTTGAAACCAGCGGTTTTGCCGTCCAGTAGTATATTTCAAAGGCTGCTTTCCATTTGCTGTTGAAACGTGCGCCCAATTCAGCGGCAAAAGACAGGCCTCCCATGGTAGCAGATTCTCCGCACGGGATGCAAACACCATTGGCGCTGCCATAACCTGTTCCCAACCCAAGTACTGCGCTGGCAGGCTTTGAATCTGTCTGGGCCTGGCTGTTTTGCAGAAGGCAGAAGGCAAGGAAAACGGAAATTGCTTTGGCTGGCATTTGCAGCGATAATTGCTTATGAAATGTACACTGCCTGTGGTGCTTGGAAAATGATAACCATTAAGGTGCTTCATGACATTTCAGGAGCACGAATGGCTTTTTGATCATGTGCTACCCTTGCTTTTCAGGAATGGCGGGCTCAGATCATTTCCCTGTCGCGGGAGGCCAGAAAGCACAACCCGATGAGCAGGGCAGGAGCGGCGTACACAGCCACCATCACCCAGTCGTCGAAATACCAGAAATAAGCCGTCATCAACAACGAACCTGCAATCATCATCCATCCGCCCGAAACAGGTTTCTGCCAGGCGGCAAAGTAGCCAAAGAAGGGGATGGCCATCAGCAACAGGAGCGGGATCATGTTGCCAGGGGCAACGCCCTGCAACAGTGGCCAGCCCTGTCCCAGCAGGAAGGCGCCAAAGAGCAGGGTAACAAGCAGGCCGCCCAGGCGACCTGTCCACATCAACCAGGTGTGCTTGATCATACGGCAGCTTTGACAGCAAGGTAATGCCATGCGCTGCCGGCAGCAATGATGGAAATCATGGTTGGCAGGGGCTTTTTCATATTACGGTGGTGTTTAATGAATGGGGGCGCGTGGCGTTTGTTGACACGGCATGATCTGCCGCAAGCCGGGGCTTCTTACCTTGCGCCCATGGAAACGGTGTTTAGTTACGAGCATTTGCATCAGTATACCCTGGGTACTTTTCTGGCCATGGGTTGCCCGCAAGACGATGCCCTGCTGGCCACAGAAGTGCTGCTGCGGGCAGACTTGCGGGGTATAGACAGTCACGGTATTGCCCGGTTGAGCGGATACTGGCGCCTGTTTGAAGCCGGCCGCATCAACCCGTCTGCCCATGTACGGGTGGTGCATGAAACCCCCAGCACTGCTACGGTGGATGGCGATAGGGGCCTGGGCCTGGTGGTAGCTCCCAAGGCCATGCGGATAGCCATATCCAAGGCAGAAATGGTGGGCAGCGGCTGGGTAAGCGTGCGCAACAGCAATCATTTTGGCATTGCAGGCTACCACGCCATGATGGCGCTGGAAAAGGATATGATTGGCTGGGCCATGACCAATGCCAGCGCCCTGGTTACCCCTACTTTCTCCAAAGAAAAAATGCTGGGTACCAACCCCATTTGTGTGGCCATCCCCGCTGGCGCTGAAGCCCCCTTTGTGGCTGATTTTGCCACCACCACCGCCGCCAACGGTAAACTGGAGATCCTGCAGCGCAAGAACGCCGAAGCACCCCTGGGTTGGGTGCAGGATGCCGCTGGACAACCCACCACCGATGCCAACGCCCTCAAAAAAGGAGGTGCTCTGCTGCCGCTGGGCGGCGACCGAGAGCATGGAAGCCATAAAGGCTATGCCCTGGGCAGCATAGTGGATATTTTCAGTGCCGTGCTCAGTGGCGCCAGCTATGGTCCCTGGGCACCACCCTTTCCGGCCTATGTGCCCATGCCGGAAAACATGCCGGGCGATGGGCTGGGCCATTTCCTGGGTGCTATGCGCATAGACGGGTTCCGCCCGGCCAGTGAATTCAAGGAGCATATGGACAACTGGATCAGGCGCTTTCATGCCGCCCAGCCGGCAGATCCCACCCAGCCCGTGCTGGTACCCGGCGATCCGGAGCGGGAAATGGAAGCCCTGCGCAGCCGGGAGGGCATTCCCCTGGTGGATGCCGTGGTGGCCGACCTCCAGGCCCTGGGCGAAAAAACGGGGTTGCGTTTGTAAACCCGCCGCGCCTATGTTGCCAGCCCACAGGGTGGCCGGAGGAAAAGGTTTGCTGCTGTGCACCTGTTATCCAAAGTCCTGCACTAATTCATCCAACACAAAAGACAATAATACCTTTACTTTGTGACCCGCTTTAAAATGCTTGCCTGCAGCCTTGTGCTGCGGGCAGTTTTTTAGGTGGCAGGTACAAGATTTTTTCACCATAATTGAAGGGCTGCCGGCAAGACTTCCTGCAGGCAGTCCCCGGCTTAGAACCGTGTAAAGCGTATGAAGATCATGAAGTTTGGCGGCACCAGCGTGGGCCGTCCGGAGCGCATGGCGCAGGTAGCACAGCTTATCACAGCTGACAGCGAACCCAAAATTGTGGTATTGAGTGCCCTGAGTGGTACCACCAATGCCCTCGTGGAAATCAGCAATGCCCTGGCCGCATATAAACGGGATGAGGCCAAACAACTGATCGACAAACTGGAAGCCCACTACCACGAATTCGTGACCGGCCTGGTAAAGACCGATGCAGCGGTAGCCCGGGCAAAGCAGATCGTGCAGGAGCACTTTGAATTCCTGAATATCATCCTTAA
>JALOMZ010000169.1 GCA_025455205.1 Chitinophagaceae bacterium
CATAGTGGTTTTTTCAGGACAGCCGCGGAGATAACAATACCGGGCGACTTCCAGCTGTTTGGCAAAGATTTCTTCAAGTTCTTTCGGCTGGAAGGCCAGTTCATACATCATATCAAATACAATAAGCACTCCTTTGATATGCGCTTTTATGGTGGGGTAGGATGGGATCTCAGCGGAAAACCCAATGCCACCATGCCTTACTTCCGCCAGTTTGTGACCGGGGGCAGTAACAGTATGCGCGCCTGGAGTATCCGGCAGTTGGGCCTGGGCAACAGCCTGGCCAGCGATACAGCCGTCTTCACCGACCGGTTTGGGGATATACAGCTCGAATTAAACCTGGAATACAGGATGCGCCTGGCGCGGATGTTTGGTTACAACCTGGATGGTGCCGTGCTGCTGGATATTGGCAATATCTGGAATCATAAGCCCGTTTCAGATGGATTGGGCGATTTTCAGCTCCGCTACCTGTACCGCGACCTGGCTATGTCGCTGGGATATGGAATCCGTTGGGATCTGAGCTTCCTGGTTATCCGTTTGGATGGCGGTTTCAAACTCAAAGACCCCGTACGGGCAGGCAACGGGTGGCTGGATACTTTCGAATGGAGCAGCACCAACCGCCTGGGCACCAACAAAAGAAGCAATGTGGCCATACAGTTTGGAATAGGCTATCCTTTCTGATGGCCGGTCTTTGGCTGTATGCTCATTTTGTCAAAAGCTGCATCAATTTCCTCTACGCTCTGTGCATCGGCCAGTTGAAAGGGACCAATGCGGGTGCGGCACAACGCACTCAGGTACCCGCCCGTGCCCAGGGCTGCTCCCAGGTCGTTGGCAAGACTGCGGATATAAGTACCGGTACTGCACACCACCCGAAAGTGCAAACGAGGCAGGTCTATACCGGTGATCTCCAGTGCCGAAATGGTCACCCGGCGCGCTTTCAGCGTAACTTCTTTTCCCTGGCGGGCCAATTCATATACCCTCTTGCCGTCCACTTTAATGGCGGAGTGCGCCGGCGGCACCTGCTCAATTTCTCCCATAAATCGGGGTAATACCTGGTCAATATCAGCGGCGGTCAGATGGGCAAAGGGCTTGAACTGCTCCGGCTCACTCTCCAGGTCATAGGTGGGTGTAACGGCTCCCAGGGTGATGGTTCCCGTGTATTCCTTCTCCATGCCCATGTATTCATTGATCTTCTTGGTAAAACGTCCGGTGCATACAATCAACAGGCCCGAAGCCAGGGGATCCAGGGTTCCTGCGTGTCCTATCTTCTTGATTTTAAATATTTTACGCAGCTTTCCTATTACATCAAACGACGTCCATTTAAGGGGCTTGTTTAACAGGAGCACCTGTCCTTCCAGCATTTGTTGTTGTGTCACACCTGTGGTTTTAATGAAGATCGAAGGGCTGCAAATGTAGGGGGGCTGGCAGGTAACGCATTACCGGCAACCGGTACTTTGTTTGCTCAGAGTACCTGCCGGGCCTTGATTTCCAGGTATTTGTTTACGGTTTGCACGCTCAGTGATTCCGGTTCTGTCAACAGGGTAAGAATTCCATGTGTGGCCAGTTCCTTTACAATCATCTTCTTTTCAAAAACAAATTTTCCAGCCACGGTGCTGGTATAAACATCCTCCAGGGTAGGGCTGTCTGCCTCTGCCAGGGCCGCCAATTCGGAATTCTGAAAAAACACCACCAGTAACAAGTGATGTTGGGCTAATTGGCGCAGGTAGGGCAATTGTCTGCGCATGCCTGGTACGGATTCAAAATTGGTGAACAAGATCAGCAGGCTTCGCTGCTTAATGACATGTCGTACCTGGAGGTAGAGTTTCTCATAATCAGATTCCCAGAAGACCGTTTCCATGCGATACAGCGCCTCCAGGATAAGTTTAAGCTGGCCGGGCTTTTTGTCGGCTGCAATATATTCACCTTGCTTGTGGGAAAAGGTAAGCAGGCCAAAACGATCCTGGCGGTGCAGGGCCACGCTGGCCAGCACCAGACTGCTGTTAATGGCATAGTCTAACAAGGAAAGTCCGTTAAACGGCATCTTCATAAGCCGGCCCTTATCAATGATGCAATACACCTGCTGGCTGCGTTCCTCCATGTAATGGTTTACCATGAGGGCTGCTTTGCGGGCCGTGGCCTTCCAGTTTACCGCGCGCACATCATCGCCGCTCACGTACTCTTTGATGGTTTCAAACTCCATGCTGTGGCCAACCTTCCGAAGTCGCACCCCGCCAGGTTCCTGGAGGGCAGCCGACTGGGCCACCAATTGAAAGCGGCGCAGGGGTAAGTAGGAAGGATACACTTTCACCGAATCGGGCTGGCTGCGCTGCAGTCTTCTTTGCAACAGGCCCATACCGGACTGCAACATGCATACCGTGTGTCCGAAATCATACACGCCGCGAAGCACCGGGCGCAGTTCATAACGCACCTGGCTGCGGGTGCGCGGGGGAATTTTCCGGAGATGCACATTGTTGCGGGCCTGAAACTGTTCAGGCAGTTCCTCTATGAACTGGATGCGCAGGGAAAATGGATAACTGTGCCAAACCTGCAATTGTACCAGGTTTATATCACCATTAGACAGCCGGGCAGGCAACTGCCTCACACAGGTAAACCTGTAGCCCAGCAGGAAGAGGTATACAAAATCAGCCAGCAGCAGAATAAGTGCCACCAGGAGAAAAAGTTTGGGAAACACCAGGGGGCCATTGAGGGCCCAGGTAAAAACAAATGACGCTGCTATAGCCAGTCCCAACAGGAACAGCCGGTTGTTGAAATAAAGCTGGTTGTAAAAGGGGGTCCTGGACAAGGAAAAAGAATCTTTCCCGGAAAAATAGCTATTTCAGGGCATTGGGATCATAACGGAACCGCACCACTGCGTTTTTCTGTTCATTACTCGACAGGCGCACGGCATAGCGCTGAGCACCGGCCTGTACAATCATCAGGGCAGTGTTGGGAGGAATGGTACCCAGGTTTTCTGCTACCATGATGATTTCCTGTTCCGGCACCTGTTCATCCAGATCAATGCTGATGGTAATGGCATCGGCTGTAAGTCGCTTCTTGGCAACCACCAGCCTGTTATTGGCAAAAACGGTAATGGTATCGCCATCTATCTCCCCATTGTCATAGAAGCTGATGTCCAGCTTGCGGGCAGCTGTTGAAATGGTTTCCACCAGCTCATTCTTACGGTTTTTGAGTACGGCAGGTGGGGGAGGTATCACCGGTTTGGCTGGTGCAGTAGCAGTGGCCGGAGCAGGCACGCTGGCCTTTTCCGTACTGCCAGGCGTTTTTTCCATTTGCCGGTTTGCAGCGTCGGCAGGTACAGTCGTGGGTTTAGATGGGGCCTTTGCTACTGTGCCGGGTTGCGGTTGTGGTGTTGGCTTTGCCTGCTGGGAAGGTTTAGCCCCTTCAGCAGGGGTGGCTGGCTTTCCGGTTGGCGTTTTGGCGGTTTGGTTGCTGGTGCCGGGCTTGGTGGACGGAGCAGCAGGCTTGGGAGTACTGGTTTTGGGCGCAGCGGGTTTGGCAGTGGCCGTGCTTCCACCTTGCGCAGGAGGTTTGGTGGCCGGTTTTTGCGCTGTGGATCCAGATCCAGATTTGGGAGGCGCTGCCTTGCTGCTTCCAGCCGGTGGCTTGGCAGAGGAACCGGCGGAGGCGGTTGGAGCAGGTTTCTTGATCAGGAAATCACCCTGGCCAGGCTTAATACCGCCCTTGGGGTCGGCCTTGGGATTATCCTTCAGAAAATCCTCCATGCCAAAATCGCTGTATTGCACCCGTTCCAACCGCACCACGCCACCGCCGCACTGGGCCGTGTCGTTGTTCATGTTTACGCTGTTGTAGGTGCCTTCCAGGATTTCACGGTCACCTTCCTTGCGGTAGCGCAGATAACAGGTCATCAGGCATCCTATGGAGTTGTCGTCCATTTTGATCTCCAGCATCTTGTTTTCCATCAGGGTCAGGTCTTTGCCTGAAGGAGACCACTTACCCACCATGCTGGCCTTTCCGTAAAACTTGGTATTCTGATAGGAAAAAGTTACGCCCTTGGCCTGGGCACCATTCATTTTGATCTGAACCTCATAGCGGTACTTAAGGCCATAGAAAAGGTATTCGTACTGGTTGTAAAATGAACCGCGCCATACGCCGGTGAGGTCCTGCGCAGCAAGTGCAAAGGACGACAGGCAAAACAAAAGCAAGGCAGTGAGGGTACGGACCATTTTCTCCATTAAGTCTTACACACGCAACAAAAACTAAAATTACAGCAGGCTATGATTTTAAGCCCGGTTGGAAAGTAATTGTTTGTTAATTTTGCCACCCTTCTAAAGCAATTAGAATCAATAATAATGAGCATTCAGATCACGTTCCCGGATGGCGCAGTGAGGTCTTATGAAGCCGGAGTTACCGGGATGGAAATAGCCAAATCCATTTCAGAGGGATTGGCCCGCCATGTGCTGGCAGCCCGCGTAAATGGCGAGGTTCGCGACCTCAGCAGGAGCATCGGGGAAGATGCTTCCGTGCAGTTTTTGAAATGGGATGACAAGGATGGCAAAAGCACCTTCTGGCACAGTTCTGCCCACCTGATGGCCGAAGCCATAGAGGGCATGTTTCCCGGTGTGAAGTTCCGGGTTGGCCCCCCGGTAGAGAATGGTTTCTACTACGATATTGACCTGGGCGACCGCAAGCTTACCGAAGATGACCTGGGCAAGCTGGAAGCCCGTATGAAAGAATTGGCGCGCCAGAATGAGGTGTATGTACGCAAGGAGATACCCAAAGCGGAAGCCGTGCAGTATTTCTCCGAAAAGGGTGATGAGTACAAGCTTGACCTGCTGCAGAACCTGGAAGACGGGCAGATCACGTTCTATACCCAGGGCAGCTTTACCGACCTCTGCCGCGGTCCGCATATTCCGCATACAGGGTTCATCAAGGCCATTAAGCTGATGAGCATTGCCGGCGCCTACTGGAAAGGAGATGAAAAGAACAAGATGCTCACCCGGGTATATGGCATCACCTTCCCCAGCCAGAAAGAACTCGACGATTATCTGGCCATGCTGGAAGAGGCCCGCAAGCGCGATCACCGCAAGCTCGGCAAGGAACTCAGCATCTTTTGTTTTGATGATGATGTGGGTCCCGGCCTGCCTCTGTGGCTGCCCAATGGCACCATTGTGATTGAGGAACTCGAAAAGCTGGCCAAGGAAACCGAGGAAGCAGCCGGTTACCAGCGGGTAGTAACCCCCCATATTGCCAAGGAAAGCATGTACCGCACCAGCGGCCACCTGCCGTACTATGCCGATAGCATGTTTCCGCCCATGGAAATGGATGGAGAGCGCTACTATCTCAAGGCCATGAACTGCCCGCACCACCACAAAATCTTTGCCGCCGAGCCGAAAAGCTATCGCGACCTGCCCTGCCGCCTGGCAGAATATGGCACCTGCTACCGGTACGAACAAAGCG
>JALOMZ010000005.1 GCA_025455205.1 Chitinophagaceae bacterium
AACAGGGTATTTTCTTCGACCGCTGCTTCACCCCGCACTTCGCCACCGCCCGCGGCGTATTTGCCCTGCTAACCGGCATACCCGATGTGCAGCTGTCCAAGTTCAGCAGCCAGAACCTGGAGAGCATCAACCAGCGCACCATCATCAACCATTTTGAAGGCTATGAGAAATACTATTTCATAGGCGGCCTGAGCGAATTCAACAACTACAAGGGGCTGTTCCGCAATATCGACAGCCTGCACCTGTATGAAGAGGGTAGCTTCCGCTCGCCCAAGATCAATGTGTGGGGCATCAGCGACAAGGACCTCTTTACCGAGGCCCACGAGATACTGCAACAACAAAGGGATCCCTTCTTCGCCATCATTCAAACGGCAGGCAACCACCGGCCCTATACCATCCCGGAAAGCGACAGCGATTTTGTGCGGCAGGAACTGCCCGCAGATACCCTGCAGCAGTATGGCTTCCTGTCAGCAGAAGAATTCAATGCCTTCAGCTACCTCGACTATTCCATCGGGCACTTCATGGAACAGGCCAAAAAGGCACCGTACTTCCACAACACCATTTTTGTATTTGTGGGCGACCATGGGGTGAGCGGCAATGCGCGGGCCGTGTACCCGGAAGCCTGGACCAGCAACCGCCTCAGCGATGAGCATGTGCCCCTGCTGCTATACGCCCCTAAGCTGCTGCAGGCAGAACACCGCTCCGAAGTGGTATCACAGATAGACGTGCTGCCCACCATTGCCGGTTTGCTCAACCTGCCCTATACCAATACCACGCTGGGCCGCGACCTGCTCAAGCCGGGCAAAAAACCCAATGGCGCCTTTGTGATCCACCACGATGAGGGCAAGATTGGCTGGGTGACCGACTCCTTCTATTTTATCAAGAACATCCGCTTCCCGCAGGAGGAGATCGTGCCTATCCTGCCCCGGCCGCTGCAATGGCAGGCCGGCGAAGAGACCCGCATGAAGCAGCAATACAGCGCTTTCACCACAGCGTTTTATGAAACGGCCAAGTGGATGCTGATCAATAACAAGCGGGATTAACCTGGAAGCCAGCCAGCGCCAGCTCCATTGTCTTGCGGGACCGAACCAATGGTGTTTCTGCCGGAAATGCCGGGCAAAAAAGCCAGTTGCGGCTGACCATTCCTATTGATTTTACGGCTTTTCTGTAGTAATTTAGAAAGACTTCAATCACGCCTGCACGGAGTCATGCACATCCGCAGGCTGATGGCGCAGGCATGATTTGTGGGTACCCTCAGAGGGGTAGTACATGCCGTCCGGACCCTGCTTTCCGGTGGCGCCATTCAAAACCATGTCAACCTCATTTGTATGAAAAAGTTGCTCCTCGGGCTGATTGGCCTGCTGGCAGTCAGTTCTGTATCCGTATCCCAGAGTATAGGCATTGGCACTACCAGCCCGGCCGCATCGGCGCAGCTGGATGTGAGCAGTTCCACAAAAGGCTTCTTGTTGCCCCGCATGACCCAGGCGCAGCGGCAGGCCATTGCCAGCCCGGCCACCGGCCTGATCGTATACCAGACAGACGGCACCACCGGCTTCTATTACAACAGCGGCACCCCGGCCAGCCCGGCCTGGATACCACTTTCCTCCCAATCCGCTGGATGGAGCATTACCGGCAACACGGGCATTAACGTGGCCACCAATTTTTTGGGCACCACAGACAACAGCATACTCCACTTCCGGGTCAATAACCTGCATGCCGCAGAATTGAACCCTATAAACGGGAGTGCATTCTTTGGCCTGCGGGCGGGGGAAAGCTCTGAAGGATATTCCAATGTGGCGATAGGGGTAAAGGCCCTGTTTGCAAATACGAACAAAAACAACCTTGTTGCAGTGGGAGATTCAGCCCTCATGAACAATGGCACCGGAGCAACGCAGGATACTCATAGTTCCCTGAATACTGCAATCGGGTCAAAAAGCCTTTATGCCAACACTTTGGGCTCAGGAAATACGGCGCTCGGATTTGAATCGCTTAGATGGAATACCGAGGGCAATTCAAACACCGCTTTAGGGGCTTACGCCTTAGGGGAAAATACCACCGGCTGGCAAAATACCGCGGTGGGAATTCAAGCACTTGGTGCCAATACAACCGGACAATACAATGTGGCTGTTGGAGCCAACGCGCTGTTGCAAAATAGTTCAGGATATAGTAATGTAGCCATTGGCAGGCACGCATTAAGGAATAATACGCTGGGCAGCAATATGGTGGCCATTGGCGATAGTGCATTGCGCAGCCAAAGTGTCAACTCCGAAGGCTATTATTATAATACCGCTGTGGGTTCCAAAGCCATGTATCGCAATATAAGCGGCTACTCAAACACAGCCCAGGGCTTTGAAGCGATGTATAGCAATCTGACGGGTCATAACAATGTAGCCGAGGGCATTTATGCACTGAGGGAAAACACAACAGGCATTTTCAATACGGCTACCGGCTCACAGGCTTTGAAATCCAATACTGCCGGTGACAATAACGTTGCCTATGGATTTCAGGCAGCTGTTGATAATACCACCGGGCAATACAATGTGGCCGTTGGCTCGCAGTCCATGGCGCTGAATACCACTGGTTACAGCAATGTAGCCATTGGCAGGCAAGCGCTGTTTTCCAATACAGTTGGATCCAACCTGGTGGCCTTGGGTGACAGTGCATTATACAACAACGGAACCGGAGCAACTCAGAGTTCTCATGCCAGGTACAATACTGCCCTGGGAAGCAAATCACTATACTCCAACAACATTGGCAGTTCCAACACTGCCGTGGGCTATCTGTCATTATACAGCAATCTTGGGGGGCATTTCAGCACTGCAGTTGGCACTTATGCGCTGTATAGCAACCAGAACAATTACAATACTGCTATCGGCAATGAGGCACTGAAGAATAATACGCTTGGATTGATGAACACGGCCATAGGGAACAGGGCACTGCTGAACAATACTGAAGCCAATCGCAATACGGCTGTAGGCGGCATGGCAATGTACAACAACCAAACAGGGTCATTTAACGTAGCCATTGGTGCTTATTCGCTCTATTCAATTACCTATGAAAACGATCTGGTGGCCATCGGAGATTCGGCGCTTTACTGGAATGGAACAGAAACGACGGGACCTTATCAGGGATTCAACAATGTGGCCATTGGAAAAAAAGCCTTGTACAGCAACAGTAATGGATCCAGCAACACCGCAGCCGGATACGTGTCTATGCAGGCCAACAAATCAGGAAATGATAACACTTCCTTCGGATACCGCACATTAAGCAGTTCCGTGACTGGCAGCAACAATACTGCCGTAGGTAGCAGTGCCCTCGCCTTCGGGACTGGAGGAGTAGGTAATACCGCTATCGGATTCTATGCGGCGGCCAATAATACTACGGGCAACAATAACACGGCAGTAGGCAGTGGAGCTTTGGTGGTAAACCGAAGTGGTTACAGCAACGTTGCCATAGGCGGACAGGCATTGTACAACAACTTTGCCGGCTCCAACCTGGTGGCCGTGGGGGACAGTGCCCTTTTCAACCAGAGCATCAACACCCTCAACTATTACTTCAATACCGCCATTGGATCCAAAGCCATGTATGCCAACACTACCGGCTACTCCAATACGGCGGTCGGTTACCAGGCATTGAATAAGAATGTTGATGGCCATAATAACGTGGCAGGGGGCATCTATGCCATGTTCAACAATACCAACGGCTATTTCAATACAGCCACCGGTTCACAGGCATTGTACAGCAACAACACCGGTAATAACAATGTGGCCTATGGTTTTCAGGCAGCCAATGCAAACTTCAATGGCAGCAACAATGTGGCAGTGGGTTCACAGGCTTTGATGAGCAATGCAGCCGGCTCGGGAAATATAGCCATTGGAACCAATGCCCTGCATAAATATACCGGAACAGGAGCGGTTGCCATAGGCGACTCCGCACTTTATGAGAACAATGCAGGCGGGGCAAATGTAGCAGTTGGGATCAAGGCGTTGATGAAGAACACCAGCGGCATCAGCAACACAGCCCTCGGCTCTTATGCACTGAACTTTAATACCAATGGCATCCATAATGTGGCAGTAGGGAACGCCAGCCTCAGGCTTAACTCAACGGGCGGTTATAACACGGCCCTGGGGTCACAGGTACTTGCAAGCAACACCACTTCATCCGGCAACAGTGCGTTGGGTTCGTTCTCCCTCAACGCTAATACAGTTGGTTCATTGAATACTGCAATAGGATCCTATGCCCTATTTAATAACATTTCTGGAAAGTATAATACTGCATTGGGGGCGGAAGCTATGAACTACAACACCCTCGGCAACTCAAACGTAGCCTTAGGATACAACGCCCTCCTGAACAGTACTGTTGGCAGCAACCTCGTTGCTGTAGGCGACAGCGCCCTGTTCAACCAGCGCACCAATGCTTCCAACTACTACTTCAATACCGCCATTGGATCCAAAGCCATGTATGCCAATACCAGCGGCTTCTCCAATACGGCAGTGGGCTTTCAGGCCATGTATAAAAACACCACAGGCGACAACTGCGTTGGTGAGGGTATCTATGCCCTCTATAATAATACGGATGGTATAGACAACACAGGCACCGGTTCGCAGGCATTGTACAACAACTCCAGTGGCGATGGCAACACCGCCTATGGTTTCCTAGCCTTATACCTGAATACCATCGGCAATAACAATACAGCAGTAGGCGCTCAGGCAGGGCCGTCAACCAACGCATTGTCCAATACCACCGCCCTTGGGGCAGGCGCATCGGTTACCGCCAGCAATAACATGGTATTCGGCAACGGGTCTGTCATTGGCTGGGGCTTTGGTACTATGCCCGCCGCAGGACAGGCCCTAAAAGTAGGCACCAGTGCCTCCAACGGAAACGGCGCCTACCTTACCACAGGTGGCGTATGGACCAACGGCAGCAATAGGTTCAACAAACAAGACTTCAGCGAAGTGGATGGCGCCGAACTGCTGCAGCGCATTGGCCAGCTCCCCATCACCCGCTGGCGCTTCAAAGGAACCAATGAATACCACATAGGGCCCATGGCTCAAGACTTCAAGGCTCTGTTTGAAGTGGGTATTGATGATATAACCATATCCACCATTGACCCTTCAGGCGTTGCGCTGGCCGCTATCAAGCAGCTGGCCTCGGAAAATGAAGCGCTGCGCAAACAAAATGAAAACCTGGAAATGGCACTCAAGGAAATTCTCAAGCGGCTCGAAGCAATAGAAAAACGGTAGCGGCGGAAACTTCGCCGGCAGGGACACTTCAGTCAGGTGCCCCTGCCGCATATCTCATCAGGCCGTTTTCCGGATTCGCTGCCAGCCACCAAAGGCTGCTGCGCCCGTGGCCAGCAGAAAAGGGACCAGAAAAAGCAGCAGGCCGGCAAACACCAGTGGGCCGGATGTACCCTGCAGCAACAGAAACAGGGGCTGGGGAAGCACCACCGCCAGGGCCCATCGCCAGGGGCGGCCCGGAGAGGCATAGCCGGCCAGGGCACTGGAAAGCATCATGATGGGCAGGCCCGGTATGAAATACCAGAGGCTGTCCCAGGCTTCTGCTTCACCCGTTGCTACAGTGATGATCCACCACACTGAGAAGCCCGTGAGCAGCAGCAAGATGAACAACCTGACGTCTTTGGGCAAGCGCATAGCAGTATGTTCAGGATTTACTTCTAATGTACTGCACAGCGGCCAGGCAGGAAAACGGAACTCAAAACGCCAGCCGGAAACTGCCAAACACGCCGAACTTGCTCACCCAGTTGTCAGGTAGCGGACGCGGCGCCAATCGCCAAACCGCATCAAAGCGCAGCACCTTGAAGATATTGTCGATGCCGGTACCCACCTCTGCATAGGTCTTGCCCTGCAGGTCCTGGAAGGGATGGCCCGGCACAAAGTTCAGCTCGCGGTTGGCATCGGTGAGCCCGCCCCACAAAGTCTTCACGTTCCAGAACTGACGCCACTTGAGCTTGCGGGTGATGCCCAGGTATTTGAACAGGCCGCTGCCAATATTGTGCTCCAGCGATAAGCCCGCATACCGGTCATTGATATACTCATAACGTGCCATCAGGTTGAAAGCATATTTGTTGTAGTAATAGATCTCATTGCCCGGCGCCACATCCAGCAGCATATAGGGCAGGGTGCCAAAGATCTTGCCGGCATATACCGAATAATCTATGCTGCCCCAGGGAGCAATCTTCTTGTAACCGTTTACCCGAAAGTTGATTTTGTGGTAATCGTAGTTGCTGTTGAGCACCCCGCTCCATCCTTTGCTGTACCGCAATTCGGCAATGGGATAATCGCTGCCCAGGCTGGTGCGGAAATAGTTGCCATCCAGAAATCGCTCCAGGTAGGCAAACCGCACGGAAACCGTGGTTTCAAAGTTGTTGAGCGAATCGCCTGCCCCCGATTTGAAATAACTGGCCGGCGGCAGGTTCTGCAGCGGGTTGTATATTTTGCGTTTGGCCTCCAGCTTGAGGCTCCACCCTTCCTCATTACTGGTAAAGTATTCAATTTCCTGGCTCTCAATTTTCATGAACTTGATGGGAATGCCATCCTTCCGGATGGCCAGGGTGAAGATGTTGTCCAGGCTTACCTCATCATAGTAGTTCTGCCCGTTGTCGATATCGTTGAGGTACGATACGTGCAGCATCTTGCGCGGATTCTTATTGAAGAAATAATACATCTCCGCCTTGCCCTTGAATTTCTGGTCTCCAAATCCATACGCCAGGTAGCCGTGCAGATACATGTTTTTATGAAAACCCATGGTTGTGCCCAGGTCAAAGCGCATGCGCATGCCTTCCCAGGCATTGAGGCTGATCCAGTTGAACCAGGGGCCTATCTCATAATTACCGATGGGCTTGTATCCCGTGGTGAGAAAGGAAAGCGTGTTGTAATATTTCTTGAACAGGGGCATCTGCCGCAGGGTGTCGATCATATGGTAGATGGCCTGCTCATTGCGGTTCAGTTCTTCGTGGCGGGTATCGCTCCAATAGCTCTCTGTTTTCTGCTCCGCCCCGGGCAGTACCACCACTTCTTCCTGCAATTTGTTCCTGGCCAGCTGCCGCAGTACCTCCTCACTGTTCACCAGCACATTGCGGTAGGTGGTGGTTTTGCGTCCCTTCATGCCGCTGGCATTTTTGCCAATGGGAAAGATATCGGCAATGAACTTGTCCTTGCTGAGAAACCAAATGGAATCATTCACCAGGCGGAAGTCCTGGTAAATACTCAGGTTCTCAATATAATTCACATTGGAGCTGCCGTCTATACGAAGGGATATGCGCTGCACAGCAAAGCTGGTATCGTGGATCCAGGCATCGCCCTGAAACGTGTTGGTGCCTTTGCTGCGCGGGGAGAAAAGCCAGTGGAAATAACGCTGTCCGTTGAGTACCACCGTATCCGCCACCCGGTAATTATAATAGGCATCGCCGTTATCGCTCAGGGGACTCACAAACTGCTTGTCGAATACCGGTATGAAGTTGTTGTACACGTTTACATTCTGGTACATGTTGCCCAGCAGCTTGGTCACGCTTTCGTTATCAATGCCGTTGGTTTTGCTGGCCTTGATCTCTTCGCGGCTGCGTTTGGGTTTGGCGGTGTGATAGTAATCGCTGATGGTTTCGGCCAGGAATATGGGCAGCACGGGGGTTCCTTCGGAGCTGTCTATGTTGTTGAGGATAAACTGAAAGGGCTCCAATACCTTGAACTCCTTCAGTTTTTCGGCATTGATGCGATTGAGGTCCAGTTCCAGTTTGTTGTGCACTTCATACCCGTAATTGCTGAAGCGACTTCGGTCGTTCTGCACTTTGTGGCGCACCACCTTGCGCCAGAGGATCAGTCCCCAGTTTACTTTGGACCTGACCACCACGCCGCCCGACTCTTCGCGCTCGAGGTTCACCACCAGCAGGGATTTGGAAAGCAGGGGCGGCAGGTACAATGCCTTGCGCACATAGCCCACGTAGGTAATAAACAGGGAATCGGCCTTCAGGCCGGTGAGGTCTATCGTGAACATGCCCAGCGAATCGGTAACCACGCCCTGCCGGTCGGGGAACACTTCCACAGAGGCAAAGGGTATGGGTTCCTCATTATGGCTGTCGCGCACCACGCCCTGCAGCAGCCGGTTTTGTGCCTGACTCAGCAGGACCAGCAGGCAGGCGGCCAGGGTGAGAAAAAGATGGTGCCGGGGTGTGTGCATAGGCGCAAATGTAATACAAGGGTCACGCAAGCCTGTTTGAAGGCCGGATCAGCGGCTGCTTTAGTCAAATTTTTGCAAACAGTGGCAAGCTGAGCGGGCGCTGCCCGCACCCACCTAATTTTGCGGCATGAAAATAATGCACCTCCCCACGCTGATGCTGCGTTTCAGCCTCTTCACACTGACTGCCATATCCTGCCTGCAGCCGGCAATGGCCCAGCGGAAAAAGGAAAAGAAAGCACAGGCCAAAGCCAATGCCACCACCGAAGCCAACCTGCGCCGCCATATCGGTATCCTGGCGGCCGACAGCCTCGAAGGCCGCCGCACCGGCACGCCGGGCGAGGAAAAGGCCGTAGCCTATATTGAAAGTTATTACCGCCAGCTGGGCATTCCCGGCGCTGCCCAGGGCAGCTACCGGCAGCCCTTTGTGGTGGATGAGGGTAAGGTTTGCGCCCCCTCAGTAAGCTGCACGCTTAACGATGAGCAACTGCGGTTGCAGGAGCATTTCTTCCCGCTGGCCTGGAGCGCTTCCGGCGCTGTAGAAGGTGCTGCCAGCGTAGCCCTGCGCGAGTCTGGCAGCCCCTGGTGGATCGACCTGAAGGAAGAGATGGAGGCCAACGCCAATAACCCGCATTTCCTGGCCGAGCAATGGCTGCGCGACCAGGCCAAAGCCGCGGCCACCAAAGGCGCCACAGCCCTGCTGGTATACAACAGCGGCAGCAAAGACGATGGCATCAAATTCAACGGCAAGGACCGCTCCGATGCAGTGGCCATTCCGGTGATCTACTTCACGAAGAAAGCGGTAGAGCAACTGAAGATATCAGACGATGCCACCCTGCAGGTGCAGGCCCGGGTGGCTTTTGAAGGCAAGCAGCGCAATGGCATCAACGTAGCCGCCCTCATCAACAACAACGCCAGCCAGACCATCATCCTTGGCGCCCACCTCGACCACCTTGGCTATGGCGAAGATGCCAACAGCCGTCATACCGGCGAAGCGGCCATCCACAACGGCGCCGACGACAATGCCAGCGGTACCGCCGCTGTGCTGGAACTGGCCCGGATACTGAAAGAGAAGAAAGACCTGCCCTTCAATATCCTGCTGCTGCACTTCAGCGGTGAGGAATTGGGTCTCTATGGCAGTAAATACTTCACCGATCATCCGCTCACCAACCTCAAAGAGGTGAACTACATGATCAACCTCGATATGGTGGGCCGCCTCAACGACAGCAGCCGCGCCCTCACCATTGGCGGCATAGGCACTTCCCCCGCCTGGGGCAAACTGCTGCAACTGGACAGCCAGAAAGATTTTCTGGTGAAAATAGACAGCAGCGGCACCGGGCCCAGCGACCACACATCATTCTACCGCAAAGACATGCCCGTGCTGTTCTTCTTCACCGGTTTGCATACCGATTACCACAAGCCCAGCGATGATGCCCAGCGCATCAATTACAAGGGCACCACCGATATCGTCAATTACATTGTGCGCATTGTGGGCAACACACCGGCACAGGAAAAACTGGCCTTCACCAAAACCCGCGAACAGCAGATGGGCACCGGCCGCTTCCGGGTGTCTATTGGCATCATGCCGGATTATACCTTCAGCGGGCAGGGCGTAAAAGCCGACGGGGTGATAGACGGCAGGCCCGCCCAAAAGGCAGGCATACAGGCCGGTGACGTGATCATCCAGCTGGGCGACCACCTCATCACCAGCGTGGAAACCTACATGCAGGCCCTCAACCGGTTCGAGAAAGGACAAAGCACCACCGTAACCATCAAACGGGGTAACGACATCCGGGAATTTCCCATCAGCTTCTAAACTGCAGCCCCTTGGCCAAACTATTTCTCGATAACGACCAGATTGCTGAAGAATACTTTTCCAATGCGCATTTGCTCGGTATTCAATGCCCCGTGGAACCGCACAAATTCATCTGGCTGGTCAACCGGCATTTTGGCTTCGATTTCCGCTACCAGCCCGGTTCAGAAATAGAGCTTACCAAAAAGGGACGGAAATTACTCTTTCCGGTTTTCGGGTTTGATGAATCGCATCTCTCCGTACAACACCTTATCTATACCAACCAGTTTGACGGGGAATACCTGCTGCCGGAACTCAAGTTCACCGATTTCCTCTGGCTGGTGCGCAGCGATGCCATGGATAACCAATTCATGCAGCTGCTGGCCACGGAACTGCGGGCTGTAAGTGCGGTGCAGCTGGTGACCATGCTGGCCAACGATAAGATAAAGAACAAGCAACACCTTATACTGTAATCATGCGGCCGCTGCCATCAGGTATCGGCCGTTTTCTTAAATCATCCTGCGCTATGTGGCAACATACCGACAACCGGCTATACAGAAAATTCCAGTTCGCCGATTTCAGCGAGGCATTTGCCTTCATGACGCGCGTAGCCCTGGAGGCCGAAAAGATGAACCACCACCCGTTGTGGACCAATGTGTGGAACTCCGTGGAGATATGGCTCAGCACCCATGATGCGGGTGATGTTGTGACTGAAAAGGACCAGGAGCTGGCCCGCCGGATCGATGCGCTGGTGGATTGAGCCAGATCACCGCTGCATGGGGATGATCCATTCCACCTGGGCCGAATCGCTGACCCCCGGCGGCTTCACGCCTTCACTCTTTTCCAGTTCTCCCCAGGTGAGCGGGCCGCTTTGGGAATAGGCCAGCAGCCTTACCTGGCGCCGCGATCGTTCCACCCGCACTTCCACAAAGCTTTGGAAGAAGGGCGACACATTATAGTCGAAGGCTGCCGACAGCCATTCCGCACTGAAGGGCCATCCGTTGTATTGCTTGGTCCATTGCCAGAACGGGCGCTTGGCCCAGCCGGTGTGCCGTTCTATCTTCTCCACCAGGGGTGCCCGGGCGGGATAATGGGCCCACACTTTTTCCGGCATCTGGTCTTTCGGCCTTAGCGCAGCGCCCAGGCTCAGGTAGGCACCGCCGCCGCCATTCACAAAATGATGGATCACCCGGCCACTGTCCTGACCACGCAGGGGCTCCTGGTAATACTCCAGGTCGTGGGTATCGCCGGCCATGATCACCCGGGCACCATACTGGCGCAAAAGGGCATGCAGGGCTTCAAAGTCGGGGTTCATGCTGCCCTGGTATTCCCCAATGGCATAAAAGGGATGGCCCAATAACACGAATATGAATTTTCCGCGGGACGCTTCCAGCGCGGCCTTCAGCCATTGCATCTGCACCTCATCAATCCGGCGGAGTACCCCGGTTTCAACGGTGATAAAGGCAAAGTCCCTGGTTTGCACCTGGAAGTAGGGTGATTGCTGGTAGCCGGTGGGCACCTGGTAGGCCTGCCGCAGGCTGCTGGCCTTTGCAATCATTTGCTCAATAGATCGCTCGGTGGTGCTGGTGATTTTCAGGTCAACATCGCGGCGGGCGTGCATGGCCTTGTGGGCCGCATCGGGGGTGAAGAAGGTGGCTGCAAAGCCGTCGAGGGCATCGTACCAGTCGTGGTTACCGGGGATGGCATACATCGGCTTCGTAACGCCGTGGAAGGGCAGCCAGAAGTTCTTTTCATAATCCTTCATGGCGCCGTCGGGGTACACTACATCGGAAGAGATGACTACAAATTTCACATCAGGTTGCTGGGATACTTTCACCACCTGGTCGTGCAGGATGTACTGGGAGGCATCGCCCTCACCGGGATCACCAATGATCACGAAGGAAAAGTCGGCGCTATCAGATACTCCCGCCGGTTGCAAACGGAAGCTGCCTGCATGCGGGTTGGGCT
Source organism: Chitinophagaceae bacterium (assembly GCA_025455205.1). Classification (GTDB taxonomy): domain Bacteria; phylum Bacteroidota; class Bacteroidia; order Chitinophagales; family Chitinophagaceae; genus Phnomibacter. The sequence continues at coordinate 11,954 of JALOMZ010000005.1, forward strand.
CCACGGCTTCCACCATGGCTGTTCTCCAAATATCGGTGCGGGCAGCAGACCAGCCGTCCCAGATACCGGCGGCCCAGTTTTCTGTATCAAAATACCAGCTCATCCCAAATACGGGTACGATAGTGGCCAGTAGGGCGGCAAAGGGCAGGCCCGTTTGCAGGCCGCTGCGGATGGCCGTGGGCAGCGAATAGCCAGCCCGGCGGCTGCGGATGGCCAGGCGCAGGCGTAGCTCCAGCCACCGTTGCACAACATGCCGGGGATCATACCAGCGGCGGCCTGCCGCCGGCACCTGCAACACCCATTTCCACAGGGTCCGCTCCAGGGGGCGCGAAACACCCCGCAGGGTTCTGAGCATGGGCAGCACCAGAAAGAAAGCAATGATGAGTGCAATCACGAGATCGCCAATGAGGGCTACGGCAGGAGACAGCATGCCGGATGCCGAACGGTCGAAGCCCATGCGGCCCAGGTGCATGAAGAAAAGCAACAGCACAAAAGCCACGATCCAGCCCCGGTCAATGGGTGCGCGCTGCTGCTCCTCCCGGCTGATGCGGTCGGTAATATCATGCATAGCCTTCGTATCCGGCAGTTGCAGTGCACTATGAATGTCCACGGCAATCTCTTCCGGTACACCAGGTTTCGAACCCAGGATCTCTATGCCCATTCCTGCAATACGCAGGGCGCCCGACATGGATACCAGCCATTGCAGGCTCTCCCCCCGGAAGAAGAAAATCCCTAATGCCACAAATACATCTGCCAGGGCTGCCAGCAGATGACGTATGGCCCCTTTTGTCTCCAGGCGATGCTTGCGGTACAACTGTGCGCGGTATATTCCGTCGATCAGGAAGAACACCGCTACAAACCAGATGATGGCCGTATCGCGCAGCCAGGCCGCACTTACATACAGGAGGCCAATCAGGAAAGTGATAAGCGCACTGATGCGGGCGCTGTTGCGGTCGGCCGCAGCAGCCCGCTGGAAGGCCTGCACAAATACGAGCACAGCAGTCAGCAGGAGCCAGCCGCCTACGTATTTGCTTACCAGTACATGTTGGGTGGGTGCCTTAAATGCCAGGAAGGCAAAATAAAAACACAGCAGGGCAAACAGCCATTGCTGACGGCGGGGTGATCCTTTGGGCAATATGCTCATGGGAACCGATATAGGTTATTCCTCTAAGATAACCGTATTCCGCTGCAAAAGACCTGACTCGTCTATCGCCAGTGATACTCCAGGCCCATGCTGAGCTTGAGATAGCTTCCGCCACTCAGATACGTTTTTGTAGTGCGCAGCAGGTCGAAGGCCAGGGGCTGCAACCCGAAGAAGAATCCCACTTTGCCAGGCGTCTGTCGGCCGGTGATGTTGATCTCCGGGGCAAACCAGAGGGAAGCGCTGCCAATACCCGCCCGGTAACGCTCAGACAGCATACTCAATGCCGCATCGGATGGCGGATTGGCCGTTTGCAGGGTTTCATCCCTTTCCACCTGCACCCTCTTTGATACCACCATGCCGGGAATCAGCAGCAACCGCAGATGGAAATGCAGGGGCTGCGATGCCTGGCGCGTGAGGTCATAGTCGTATGCAAATGGAAGCGTGATGCTTGAAACATTAAACTTCACCTGGCTGAGGGCCAGGGTATCGGCGTACAAACTACCGCCGAAAGGGATGATCAGTATGGAAAACAGGGCATCACCAAAGTTGTACTTGTTCATGGTGAAGGCATCGGTGCGCAGGCCCATTCCCGCATACCAGGAGCTGCGGCTCTCATTCCGGAAATGCAGCATGGCCAGGGGCCATTGTACCGTACCGGAGGCTGTGGAGAGGTTACGGCGCCTTTCGAAAACGAGCTCATTGTTGGTATACCGGTGCAACCCAACGGCCGGCATGATGCCGGACTCCAGGCCGCTGAGACGCCATTGCGCCTGCAGTATGCCGCATGGCAAAAGCAGAAGGACCAACAGCAGGCAACGCATATTATACTATCAATATACGCTTTTCTTCCGGCAGGTGCAAATGGCCGATGGGTTGCTGGAGGTCGCCCAGTCCTGCCGCCTGCAGGATGCTGCGCACTGCGCCTTCGGCCTCCGGCGCCACGGCCAGCAGCAGGCCCCCGTTGGTTTGCGGGTCGGGCAGCAGCTTGAAGGCCTCCATTACGTTCACGCCTGGCGCAAACTTTACCTGGGTGCTGTAGGCGTTCCAGTTTCGGTAGGTGGCATCGGGCACCATGTTCTGCTGCAGGCATTCGCGCACACCCGCAGCCACGGGTATGGAGGCGTAGGTGAGGGTGGCGCCCAGGCCACTGCCTTCGCACATTTCCAGAAGGTGGCCCAGCAAGCCAAAGCCGGTTACATCGGTCATGGCATGCACACCCGGCAGGGTGCCCAGTTGCTCACCCAGGCTGTTGAGCTGCGTCATCCATCGTATCATTTCCGCATAGTAGTCAGCCGGCAGCTCACCACGCTTCATAGTGGTGGAGAGGATGCCCACACCCAATGGCTTCGTGAGGAAGAGGAGGTCGCCGTTCTGCGCCGTGTTGTTCTGCTTGAGATGCTCTTTCTGAACGGTGCCGGTTACTGCCAACCCAAAGAAGGGTTCGGGACTGTCTATGCTGTGCCCGCCGGCCAGCGGTATCTGCGCTTCGGCACACACGGCCCGGCAACCCTCCAATACCTGCGCTGCCAGTTCGGGTGGCAGCTTCTCCACGGGCCAGCCCAGCACGGCCACCGCCATCAGGGGACGGCCACCCATGGCATACACATCGCTGATGGCATTGGCCCCGGCTATGCGGCCAAAATCGAAGGCATCGTCTACAATGGGCATGAAGAAATCGGTGGTGCTCACCACGCAGGTGCCATTGCCCAGATCATACACCGCCGCATCATCCTTGCTGCTGTTGCCCACCAGCAATTGCGGAAACGCAGCGGCAGGCTGCGCCGTTTTGATGATCTGGTCCAGCACGGCCGGTGCGATCTTGCAGCCGCAGCCGGCGCCATGGGCAAAAGCGGTGAGGCGAATGGGAGCGGGTGTTTCCATAACCAAAGTTTGGTGCAAAGAAAAAGAGGCCGGAGCCTCTTTTCGTTTTTTTGTTTTTGCGCGGAACAGCCTCAGAGCTTGTCAACCGTGAGGCCCTGGTTCACCTTCACCTCCGTGATACTCACATTCTGCTTGAAGGCGCCAAAATCAACGGTCATCTTGGCCGGAAATTTCAGGCCCGCATTTTCCTTATACTCCAGGATGCGGGTGGTGATGGTCATCTTACCCATGGGCCCGCCTTCCTGTTCCTTCACTTCCTGCACTTTGAGGCCTGTAGCTACATCGTAAAATGCATGGAAGGGCGTACCACCCGGCATGGTAATGGCAATCTTGTAGGCATCCTTGCCCTCCACCGCCTCAATACCTTTGAGTTCTGTTTTTACAGCGGCATTGTTCAGGTAATAGCGCTCTTCAAATACAGCCGCTTTGGCATCGAGTTCAGCCTTGGCGGCATCGTCTACGGGCTGCGCCATTCCCTGGGCGGTAACCTTGTATTCGGATCCTTTCTTTGACTGGTTCATCAGCTCCATGCCGCCCATCTTCACCACGGCAGCAAAACCGTTGGGCAGCACATGCTTCTGCTCATACTGCATCTGTTGTCCCATGACCTCCGCCGTACCCACGAAGGTTACATCTTTCAGGGCGTTCAGGGCGGTTTCATTGCCATAGGCTTTCAGGGCCTGCTGCAGTACCGAGGTGGCGGTGACATTGGCGGCTACTTTCTTCTCTTCGGGCGCTGCCACCGGGTTGCCATAGATGTCGAAGTATTTCACTTCGCCATATTTATCCAGCCCCTTGGCAATTTCCTTTGCATTGCCCACAATGGTGATCACCAGGTTATTGACCGGCACATACTGGGTTGCCATTTGCTTCACCTCAGCGGCCGATACCGATGACAGGCGGGTGAGATAGTTGCGGTAGTAGTCTTTGGGAAGGTTGTACCGGGCCACGTTGAGGGCAAAGCCGGCAATGGTGCCGGGGTCTTCCAGGCTGCGGGCAAAGCCGCCGCTCATGTAGTTCTTGAGGGCCGTTACTTCGCTGTCGCTGGCCACTTCATTGCGAATGCGGTTGAATTCATGGATGAACTGCCCGATGGCGCTGTCGGTCTTCTCATTGCGCACCGATGCGCTGGCCCGGAAGCGGCCTACGAGGCGGTCGCTGCTCACGCCACCACCGGCGCCATAGGTGAAACCATATTTCTCGCGCAGGTTCTGGTTCAGGCGGCTGCTGAAGCCACCGCCCAGCACATTGCTCATCACGCTGGCGGGAATGGCCTGGGGTGCACCGGGTTTCAGCTGCACCGGAGATCCGATATTGATGACGCTCTGCACGGAGCTGGGACGGTCCACAATGGCGATCATGGTTTTGGCCGGCGGCTGCACTGCGGGGTAATTCATTTTGGGAACCTCGGCGCGGGCCCATGTACCAAAATGCGCTTCGGTGAGCTTGCGGGCTTCATCTACCGTGATATCACCAACAAAAATGAGATAGGCAATATTGGGT
>JALOMZ010000170.1 GCA_025455205.1 Chitinophagaceae bacterium
AGGCTGGCCGGCTGCTGGTTGTGGATCTCCGGCAGGAAGGTGGCCAGTGTTCTGCCCGTGTCTACAATATCTTCCAGGATGATCACATGGCGGTTTTTGAGCTGTATGTCGAGCCCGATGGCCGTAATGACCTGCCCGGTACTCTTGGTGCCTTTGTAGGAGGCCAGCTTGATGAAGCAGATCTCGGCCGGAATGGTGAGCTGCTTAAACAGGTCGGAGGCAAACATGAACGACCCGTTGAGGATACAAATGAAAAGGGGATGCCTGTCGGCATATTCCTTGCTGAGTTGGTTGCCCAGGGAAGCGATGCGATCCTGCAATTCGGCAGCAGAGAGATAGGGTACAAATACCTTGTCGAGCACTTTTTGTTCCATACGGATGCATTCAATGGTATGGGATGCAAGGTACGCCGGCAGGGGTTCTGCACGCAGGATTGGGTAAAAAAAGGAATGGCCGGTATGGTGGCGGCAATCTATTTGGGGCTGCCTGTTTTGTCGGCGGCAGGTTCCTGCAGGTAAACCTTGGTGCCTTCTGCAAGGGGCTGGTCGGCCGCCAATTTATTCCAGCTAACCAGCAGGTCCAGGCGAACGCCTTCAGCCTGGCTGATGCTCCATAGGGTTTCGCCCGACAAGGCTTGCCGGTATTCTTTGGCACCGGCTTTTTTCTTCCGCTCCAGAAACACCAGTTGGTCCTGGTCGAGGATGATCTTTCGGGGCATATCGTTAAAAGCCAGCAGTTCTCCCAGGGTTACTTTGTGTTTGGCAGCAAGTGCCAGCATGGAAGTGCCTGCCTGCGCCCAAACCACTTTGGTTTGGTTGATGGCGAAAGGCGTGGTGGGATAGCCGGTGATGCGGGTGTCTGCCACGGTATGCTGCAACTGGGCATTTTCGGGCACCACCTGCACCGCTGCGATTTTGGATACCGGCTCATCCATCACCGATGCGGAAGCGTTTTTTCCCTGATAGGTGAAGTTGGCAGCCCAGTCGGTGGTTTCCCAGTTACCCTGCAGCGCCAGGTCGGTCAGCTCATGCAGCCGGTTATCTTCAATCACCTTGATCAGGAGTTGTGCATAGCGGGGATTGGTGGCATAGCCTGCCCGCTTGAGGCCATTGGCCCAGCCTTTGTAGTCGCGCGGGTCCAGTTCAAACAGGCTGGTGTACCGGTTGCTGGTAACCAGGTAGTCGCTGTGGTCTTTGTAAGATTCCAGCGGGGTGGAATAGGCGCGGAAGCATTCGCCTCGGGCATCGTCGTCGTGGTAGGCTTTTTCGCCCGTCCAGGTGGCCTTGCACTTAATGCCGAAGTGGTTGTTGGAGCGCTGTACCAGGCTGCCCTTACCGGCGCCGGATTCCAGCAGTCCCTGTGCCATTTTGATGGCGGCGGGGATGCCGGTTCGTACCTGTTCCTCCATGGCCAGGGCCCCATACTCACGTATGTAGGCAGCATAATCGGCCGAGGTTTGCGCAAAAAGACCTGTCCATCCGAGGACCACTACCAGAAGGGTATATCCAAAACGCTGCATGGAACAAAAATAAGGTTTCAGGCGCTTAGCCACCTCATAACGACAGGAGGGCAATGAATATTGCCAAAATGGACGGTTGAACATCATTGTCCGCAACGGGCCAATCCGGCTTTCGCCCTTTGCTCCAGGCTTTCTTCAAAGTCGTGCCCCTGCATGGCTATGCAGGCTTTGTAATAGCCTATGGCCCGGGCTGTCTGTCCGCGCTTTTCGCAGATGAGCCCGGCTTGCAGCGCTGCGCGGGCAGCGAAGTACTCAGTCCTCGTCTTTCCTGTTTGTATGGTGGCGTCATAGGCCTGCAGGGCTTTGTCGTATTGCTGCAGGTCATCCTGCAGGCGGCCCACCCGGTACATGAATTCCAGCTGCTCGGCGGGGTCGGTAAAATCGCGGGAGGTCTTGCCTTCCAGCACGGCCAGGCCTTCGGCGGCGTAGCCACCATCGTTGAGGAGGCGGGCTTTCAGCAGCAGCAGGTGGGGCTCTTTTTGCTGCCGGGCCTCCTTGAGGGCGCGGCGGTCGGCGTCGCTGGCGGTGCCGCCCCGGCTGATCACCTGCTGCAGACAGTATTGGTATTTGGCTTTGTTGCCGGCAATCAGGTAGGCATAGCCCATTTTGAGCCAGGCATCCTTCACGTAGAAGTTGCCGGCAAAGGATTGCAGGAAGCGCTGGAAGTACTGGATGGCATCGGCCTCCAGGTGGAAGAGCCGGGCATAGGCCATCTCAAAATCCCATACACTGGTTTGCAGGTACTCAGGCGAGGGGTTGCGCCGCTGCACGATCTGCTGCGTGAGCTGGCTGCGTCGGTTATTGAGGTTGAGGTTGGCCGCCATATAGGCAAAGAGGTGGTTGTTCACCAGGTCAAGCCGGTGCTGTTCAATAAATGCCAGGGCTTCATCGGGCTGGTTGAGCAGGTAGAACTGCAGGTAGCACTGGTAGAAGATGCCTTCCTGCTGGTAGAGGCGGGCCCAGGGGTCGGTGGCCCGCAGGAAGCCTTCCAACAGCCTTCGGCCTTCGGCCATATTGCCATTGATGCCCATGATGCTGGCCAGCCACTGCATGCTTTTGGGAATGGTGGCCGATACCATTTTCATGGGACCGGTGATCATGGCATTGGGGGTGAAGCCGGGAAACTTTTGCTGGTTGGCATGGGCCAGCCGGTAGGCATCACGAAAATCCCAGCCCGAGGCCCAGCGGTTGTTGAACTTGGATTCGATGGCTGCCCACTGCAGGTGGATGATCGATTGAGAGAAAAGGGTGAAGGGCGATTCGGCCGGGCCCTCCTGCATCCGCTTCAGGCGGGCGGCCCGCAGGGGCTTGAGGCGGTCATATTCCCGCTTCTCCTCGTTGAAGAAGAGGTGAAAGAAATCGATATAGTTCTCCAGGAAATGCGGAACCAGGTTAGACGGGTCGGCGGCCTTCTCCTGTTCCAGCAACTGCCGGGCCGGCTTCAGCTTCAGGCTGATGATTTGCTGGTAGGCCTGGATGCACTTGTCGGTAAAGCGGAAGTGCGGATTGGCCCGGGCCGGGAGGGCCACCACCAGGAGGGTGATGATGCAGGAGAGGAGTGAGCGATACACCCTGCAAATAAAACGAAAAACGGGACAGCCGGCAGGCCATCCCGTTTTGATGTTGTATCAGGGGAAGGTTATTTCACCTCCATGCTGTCGTTGGTTTCCTGGTCTACCAGGATGCGGCCGCAGTTTTCGCACACGATGATCTTCTTGTGCTGGCGGATCTCGCTCTGGCGCTGGGGCGGTACGGCATTGAAGCAGCCGCCGCAGGCATCGCGCAACACGGGCACCACGGCAAGGCCATTGCGGTAGTTTGAGCGGATGCGGTCGTAGGAGGCCAGCAGGCGCTCTTCCACCTTGCCACGGGCTTCTTCGGCCATGGACTGGTAATGGGTTTCTTCCTTCTCGGTTTCGGCAATGATCTTCTCCAGTTCACCCTTTTTGGCAGCCAGGATGCTTTCCTTATTCTGGATGGCCTTGTTGGCACTGTCGAGCTTGCGGGCCTTGTCCTGCAGCTCTTCCTGGGCGTCCTTGATATGCTTCTCTGCCAGCTTCACTTCCAGCTGCTGCATTTCGATTTCCTTGTTGATGGCTTCGAATTCGCGGCTGTTTTTCACGTTATTGCTCTGGGCCTCATACTTCTTGATGAGCTCCTCCGATTCCTTGATGGTGTTGCGCTTCTGCTCAATGAATTCATTAACGCCATTGATCTCTTCTTCCACGCGTACGCGGCGGTGGTGGAGGCCTTCCAGTTCATCCTCGAGATCGGCAACCTCCATGGGCAGTTCACCCTTCAGTACCCGCATTTCATCGAGCTTGGATTCAATCTTTTGCAGTCTTACCAGTGAAGTCAGTTTTTCCTGAACCGAAAAATCCTTAACAGTGGCCATGGATGATGTATAGGTTTTAATTGAGTATCAGCCTTTTAACGGCTGTTTCAAACAAAATAACGCACCGGATTGGTGTGTACCTCGGTTTGAAGGACCGCAAAAGTAGGGAATTTATGGCGCAAATACGCGGAAATGCCGTCGATGGTGTACTGTTCGCTTTCAAAATGGCCGATGTCGGCCAGCAGGAGTTGTCCGTCGGCATCAAAGAACTCATGGTATTTCACATCGGCGGTCACGTACGCGTCGGCGCCGGCGGCTATGGCGGCCCGGGTAAGGAAGGAGCCGGCCCCGCCACAGAGCGCTACCGTGCGCACCGGCCGGTTCAGCATCGGGGTATGGCGGATCACAGTGAGGCCAAAGCGTTCTTTGAGTTGCGCCAGGAAGGCGGTTTCGGTAAGGGCGGCGGGCAGTTCGCCAATCATGCCACTGCCGGTTTCCTGCATGGGGTTTTGCAGGCTCACCAGTTCATAAGCTACGGTTTCATAGGGGTGTGCAGCAAAGAGGGCGGCCAGCACAGCCCGGCTTTTGTGCGCCGGCAAGATCACTTCCACCTTTTCTTCCCGCACCGTTTCGCGGGCCCCGCCACTGCTGCCAATGGTGGGGTTGCTGCCTTCCAGCGGACGGAAGCTGCCATTCCCTTCGGTGCTGAAACTACATTCGGCGTACTTGCCAATATGGCCGGCACCGGCGGCATACAGGGCTTCGCGTACGGGCCCTGCCTGCTCCAGCGGTACGTAGGTATAGAGCTTTTGCAGCAGCCCCGTTTTGGGTGCCAGCACGGCCAGGCTTTCCGGCCGCAGGCCCAACTGCAGGGCCATCAGGCGGTTTACGCCGTCTTGCACATTGTCGAGGTTGGTATGGATGGCATAGATGGCAATATCCTCTTTTATGGCCCGCACCACCGCCCGTTCCACATAGCCCTGTCCGCTCAGTTTCTTCAGGCTGGAGAAGACAATGGGGTGGTGGGCTACCACCAGGTTGCACCGCCGCGCCCGGGCTTCCAGCACCACTTCTTCCGTAGCATCCAGGCTGCACAACACACCGGTGCATTCCCAGTTGGGCTGGCCGGTGATCAGTCCGCTGTTGTCATAACTTTCCTGGTAGGCAGGCGGGGCCCAGGTTTCAAGGGCATTCAATATCTCTTTGATGGAAGGCATGGAGCCGTTTTGACACGAAGGTCTGCTTACATGGGGAAAACTACAAATAACGGGAGGTGGTCATGGCACAATATTGGCGGTAGTGCGAAGTTATTGGGAAAATGGGTAAGGAACTGGGGATCAGGAGCCCGCAGCAGGAATTCTGGCTGTAAGCCGATTCTGGTCAGGATGTGAAAATCTTGAAAACAAGAAAGTTGCGGCGGAGGTGTATACCATTATTTTGTTCAGGATTCCGGCTCTCAACCCCTGCAAGACCCAAAAGGAAGCGGATACAGAAAATTATTGATGCTGAAATATC
>JALOMZ010000171.1:0-3759 GCA_025455205.1 Chitinophagaceae bacterium
CAGATACGGGTGTGATTTCTGCGCATGAAACGACTGTCCCGGCGGGACAGAATATCGGTAGAAAATCGGGCAGTAACGAAACTCAGCGCCCCGTAGGGTCGCAACAGAAAATGCGCCAGGCAGCAACCACCTGACGCATTGATGTCGATATACTATTTAATGAATCTGATCAGAGCCTGCCGGCCTTGATCTCATCCACCACGGCCGGATCCAGCAGGGTGCTGGTATCACCCAGGCTCTCCAGCTCGCCCTCCGCAATCTTGCGCAGGATGCGGCGCATGATCTTGCCGCTGCGGGTTTTGGGCAGGCCCGGCACAAACTGGATCTTGTCGGGCTTGGCGATGGGGCCAATGATGCGGGTCACCGTTTGCAGCAAATCCTGCCGTGTGAGGTTTTCATCTTCATGGAATCCGTTATAGATTACATACGCATAAATACCCTGTCCTTTTATGTCGTGCGGGTATCCTACCACAGCGCTTTCCACCACCCCGGCGTGCATGTTGATGGCATTCTCCACTTCGGCCGTGCCAATGCGGTGACCACTCACATTCAGCACATCGTCTACGCGGCCGGTGATGCGGTACATGCCCTGCTCATTGCGCAGGCAGCCATCGCCCGTGAAGTACATGCCTTCATATGCCGAAAAGTAGGTTTGGCGGCAACGCTCATGGTCGCCATAGGTAGTGCGCAGCATACCCGGCCAGGGGAATTTGATGCAGAGATTGCCCGATGCCCTGAGCCCGAGCCCCTCAGGTTTCTCTATGTATACGCCATCCACGGCCGCATCGCTGCCAGGCACCGGCTGGCCATTTTCATCCACCAGCACCGGCTGTATGCCGGGCAGGGGCAGCGTGGCAAAGGTGGGCACTGCCGGCGTGATGCCGGCCATATTGCTGATCATAACGCCGCCGGTTTCGGTCTGCCACCAGGTATCTACTATGGGGCAGCGGCCCTTGCCCACATTCTCATCATACCAGTGCCAGGCTTCCGAGTTGATGGGCTCGCCCACCGTGCCCAGCACTTTCAGCGAGTTGAGTCGCTTGCCATGCAGCGGCCCTTCGCCAAAACCCATGAGGCTGCGGATGGCAGTGGGGGCAGTATACAAAATGTCGACGCCGAATTTCTGCACAATATCCCAGAACCGGCCGGCATCGGGCCAGGTGGGGATGCCTTCAAACATGAGGGTGGTGGCACCGGCACTGAGCGGCCCATAGAGGATATAGCTGTGACCTGTGATCCAGCCAATGTCGGCGGTACAGAAATGCACCTGCCCGCGCTGGTACTGGAATACATTTACAAATGTATAGTTGGCCCATACCATATAGCCGCCGCAGGTATGCACCACGCCCTTGGGCTTGCCGGTGCTGCCGCTGGTGTACAGGATGAAAAGGGTGTCTTCCGCATCCATTTCCTCTGCCGGACAATCGGGATTGCCCTGGGTTTCCACCTTCTTGATCTCATCTTCCCACCATACATCGCGGCCTTTGATCATGCTCACCGGAGTACGCGTATGGGTGCAAACAATGATGCGCTTTACCGAGGGGCAGCCAATGAGGGCATCATCAATGGTATTCTTCAGGGGGATCACTTTGTTGCCGCGGTTGGCGCCATCGCAGGTGATCACGCAGGAAGCCTGGGCATCCTGAATGCGGTCGGCAATGCTTTGCGCACTGAAGCCGCCGAAGATCACGGAATGAATGGCACCAATGCGCGCGCAGGCAAGTACGGCAATGGCCAGCTCCGGAATCATGCCCATGTAAATGCACACCCGGTCGCCCTTCTGCACGCCGTTATTCTTGAGCACATTGGCAAACTGCACCACCTTATGGTGAAGGTCTTTGTACGTGAGTACGCGGTGATGGTCTTCCGGGTCATTCGGTTCCCATATCAATGCCGGCTTATCGCCCAGCCCCAGCAAATGGCGGTCGAGGCAGTTCTCCGTGATGTTGAGTTTGCCTCCCCTGAACCATTCCACCTTGGGTTCCCGGAAATTCCAGTCGAGCACTTTGTCCCACTTTTTCTTCCATACAAAATGATCAGCAATACCACCCCAGAATTCCTCGGGGTTGGTTACACTGTATTCATAAGCCATCCTGTATTGGTTGAGGCTCCTGATCTGATAAGGCACTAGCATGGTCCAATCGTTTTTGTTGATTCCTGCCGCTAATGTAAGAAAGGGATGGAGTAGGCGCAGGCCCCGGACAACAATAAAAGATTTGAATAATCGGCAGGGTGTTCAGGACAGCACCTGACAGCCCAATAGAAGTATTCCTTAATTTGAGGCCCTTGCCACAAAAGGCAGTCTGCAACAGCATGGGCAAAAACACACAACAGGAATCCGGCAGCATGCGCTTCATTATTGGCGCCTCCGCCGCCGGTACGCTGATAGAGTGGTATGACTTCTACATCTTTGGCATGCTTGCCACCATCATTTCCAAAGAATTTTTCCCGGAAGACAGCGGTACTTCGGCCCTGCTGAGCACCCTGGCCATCTTTGCTGCGGGTTTCATAGTGCGGCCTTTTGGCGCGGTGGTGTTTGGACGACTGGGCGATGTGGTGGGCCGCAAATACACGTTCCTGCTCACGCTGGTGCTCATGGGCGGCTCCACCTTTCTGATTGGCCTGGTGCCCGGTTTCAAAACCATTGGCTGGGCAGCCCCCATCCTGGTGCTGATACTGCGGCTCATCCAGGGCCTGGCACTTGGCGGTGAGTACGGCGGGGCAGCCACCTATGTGGCGGAGCATGCGCCCCCACACCGCCGGGGCTTCTGGACCAGCTGGATACAAACCACGGCCACCCTGGGACTCTTCCTGGCGCTGGGCGTGATCATTGTGGTGCGGCAGAGCCAGGGCCTGGAGCAGTTCAGCAGCGAATGGGGCGGATGGCGATATCCCTTCTGGCTGTCGCTCCTGCTGGTATTGGTATCCATCCTCATTCGCATGAAAATGCAGGAATCGCCCCTCTTCTCCAAACTCAAATCGGAAGGCAAGACCAGCGTGAATCCACTGAAGGAAAGCTTTGGACACAAGGCCAATTTCCGGATGGTACTGCTGGCCCTCTTTGGCGCCGTTATGGGGCAGGGCGTGGTGTGGTACACCGGCCAGTTCTATGCCCAGAATTTTCTGGAAACCATCTGCCGCATCGACTTCCTGCAATCGCGCAACATCATCATCATTGCCATAGCCCTGGCCACACCCTTCTTCATTGTGTTTGGTCATTTGAGCGACCGCATTGGCCGCAAGTGGATCATGATGGTTGGCATGCTGGCCGGGGCGCTGAGCTACTTCCCCATCTACCGTACCATGCTGGAAACCACGGATGCCGGCCTGCGCAGGGAGGCTGTTGACCTGAGCGCCACCACCCGCGGCGCGGCCCAGGGCGTATACCAGGAAAACCATCCCGACAGGATACTGATACGCACCCGCCTCGATACAGCCTACCTCGATGGTTCTGTTTTCCGATACACCCGCACAGACACCCTGTACTTTGCCGAACGGGTGGCACCGCCCACAGCCCAAACAGTCCTGGTGGTGCCGCATGAAGCCGGTACGGATACATTGTATAACCTCTTTGAAGCTGGCAGCAATGCACCTGCCGGCCAGACACACCTGCTCACGGCCAGCTCCGTGTCTGTCAAACCCGGGCTCGCTGTGGAGAAAACCATGGGAAGTAACGTATTCTGGCTACTGGTGATGCTGGTATTCGTTCAGATACTGTTTGTCACCATGGTGTATGGTCCCATAGCCGCCTTCCTGGTG
>JALOMZ010000171.1:3766-9125 GCA_025455205.1 Chitinophagaceae bacterium
ATACCTCCATGAGCCTGCCCTACCATATAGGCAACGGGGTGTTTGGCGGACTGGTGCCCTTCCTGGCCACGCTGATGGTGGAATTCACCAAGAGTCCCGCCAACCCGGGCGGCAATCCGCTGGCCGGCCTCTGGTACCCGGTAGGCGTGGCCGCCGTATGCTTTGCCATTGGCAGCCTCTACCTCACCAACAAAATTGACAGGGATGTGATGGACTGATATAATGCCCTATCCACATAAAATAACCCTCCGAAACCAGCCTCTATGAATCCAATCAAAAGATACCTCGGCATCATCTGGATGGCACTGGCGCCCGCGCTGGTGATCTTCATGTTCTGGCAGGCCTACGAAAAGATCGATGCGGCCACAGCAGCCGCGCGCTCCAATACCATCCTGCAATGGGCCATCATCCTTGCCGTCTTCCTGCCCATCTGTGCCGCCTTTTTCATTTTTGGCATGTATGCCTTTACAGGCGAGTATGACCACCTGCCGGAGAGCAGCGTCGAGATCACCGACTACGATGCCGGTTTGATAGAGTGATAACAGGCGCCGGCCGCAACATTCACAACCTGGTGTACAAAGCCAGCTGCATGATATGGTTGGCCGTATTGGGCTGGCTCTGCTTACGCTGTGTATACTGGTTGAGGTAACCTGCCTCCACATCCATTTTGGAAGACAGGCGGTATCCCAGGGCCAGGTAGGCACGGTTCTGGTCAAACACCTGGCCGTTCACATTGTCCTGCTGGCTGGTGTTGAGAAACACCTCTTCCTGCAGGGCGGCAAAAGCACCGCGGGTGAAGCTTCCGCCATGACTTTGCAGTGGCAGGATAAAACGTGCAAAATACCGGAACCGGGTGGTGAACAGGGTGCCGTCTTTCTTCAATTCCCCGTTCGAAACCGTGGCCTCGGGCAGGAAGCGTTCCTCAAAACGTATGCGATGCTGCAGGCTCATGCCTCGGGGCAGGCCGGGCTGCATGAATATCAGCTGCTGCCACAGGCGGTGCTCCGGCAGCAGGCTGGCAATACCCTGTTGTTCGGTCCGGTTCAGGATATAGGCATAACCGGCAGTAACGGTAAACATCTTGTTTACGTGGTAGTTGAAGCCCGCCCGCGGCAGAATGGTTTGCAGGGCGGCCAGGTTGTCTGTGCTGCGTATCTGCAGTTCGGCATGCAGGCTGGTTTTTGCGCCCAGCTTAATGGTGTTGAAACTGGCCAGCCATCCGCTCTCCTGCACCTGCTGTGCCTGTGTGCACAGGGCGGCCAGCAGCAGGCCTGCTGTTAATGCTTTTTTCACCATGCAAAGGTAGGCCTCCCGGTTTTCGGTTTTTTTTGACGACCGAAAGAATAACTTGCAGATCTTCTATGTCCATACAAGTAGACCAACTGCTCAAGCTGTACGGCACCCAGCGGGCTGTAGACCAGGTGTCGTTTACCGCCCCAAAGGGCAGCATCACCGGCTTTCTGGGTCCCAACGGGGCCGGAAAGAGCACCACCATGAAGATCATCACCGGCTACCTGCAGCCCGATGGTGGCAGTGCCACCGTATGCGGTATCCCTGTTGCGCAGCAGCCGCTGGAAGCCCGTCGGAAGATCGGCTACCTGCCGGAGAGCAATGCCCTGTACCCCGACATGTATGTGCGGGAATACCTGGCCTATACCGGAGAAATGTATGGCATAAAAAACGGGAAGGAACGCATTGAAACAGTGCTGCAGCAGGTGGGCCTGCAGACCGAAGCCCACAAAAAGATCGGGCAGCTCTCCAAAGGCTACAAGCAGCGCGTGGGCCTGGCCGCCGCCATCATACACGATCCGGAAGTGCTGATACTGGATGAGCCCACCAGCGGCCTCGACCCCAACCAGATTGTGGAGATCCGAAGGGTGATACAGGAACTGAGCCATAACAAGACCGTGCTCCTCAGCACCCATATCATGCAGGAGGTGGAAGCCATCTGCAACCAGGTGATCATCATCAGCAAAGGCCGGATTGTGGCCAACGACAGTATGGAAAACCTCACGCAGCGCCAGCAGCAGCCCCTGATACGCGTGCAGTTTCAGGAAGTGCTGGAGGCCGAGTGGCTCAGGCGCCTGCCCTCGGTGCAGGGCGTGGAAAAGATAGATGCCCACACCTGGGAATTGGCCGCAGCCGATACCGCAGAGGCCCGCAAAGAACTGATGCAGCTGGCCCTGCAGCAGAACCTGAACATCCAAAGCCTGCAGCAGGGCGGATCACTGGAAGAGCTGTTTCGCAAGCTTACCACGCAGGCTGCCACCGCGGAAGATCGCGGGGAATAAAACATGATCAAATTCATTGGCTTTCTGATTCATAACGCTGAAATTTGCCTGCCTTTGCAGAAAAGGCAAGCAAGCAATCATTTTCTCAATTAAACGAAGAACACTATGCCTTACATTTCCAACATCCACGCCCGCCAGATTCTCGACAGCCGTGGCAACCCCACGGTGGAGGTTGATGTTATTACCGACGAAGGAGCCCTTGGCCGCGCTGCGGTGCCCAGTGGCGCCAGCACCGGCATCCACGAAGCCGTTGAACTGCGCGACGGCGACAAGAAAAAATACCTCGGCAAGGGAGTACTCAAAGCCGTTAAAAATGTAAACGACGTCATTGCCAACGAACTGATGGGTTGGGATGTGGCCGACCAAACCGGCATCGACAACCTGATGCTGCAGCTGGACGGCACCCCCAACAAAGGCAAGCTGGGAGCCAACGGCATCCTGGCCGTAAGCCTGGCCGTAGCCAAGGCCGCCGCCCAGGAAAGCGGACTGCCCCTGTATCGCTACGTGGGTGGCACCAATGCCAAGGTGATGCCCGTGCCCATGATGAACATCCTCAACGGAGGCGCCCATGCCGACAACAAGATTGACTTCCAGGAATTCATGATCATGCCTGTAGGCGCCGCCACCTTCAGCGACGGCCTCCGCTGGGGCACCGAAATCTTCCACGCCCTGAAGAGCACCCTGAAGAAAAAGGGCTACAGCACCAATGTAGGCGACGAAGGCGGCTTTGCCCCAAACATCCAGAGCAATGAAGAAGCCATCGAAACCGTACTGGAAGCCATTACGGCCGCCGGTTACAAGGCTGGCACACAGATCAAGATAGCCATGGATGCCGCCAACAGCGAACTGTGGGATGGCAAGAAAAAGAAATATGTATTCCACAAGAGCAGCGGCAAGGAAATGACCAGCGAACAACTGGTGAAGTACTGGGAAAGCTGGGTGAAGCAATACCCCATCTGCAGCATTGAAGACGGCATGGCCGAAGACGACTGGAATGGCTGGAAGGCACTGACCCAGGCCATTGGCACCAAGTGCCAGCTGGTGGGCGACGACCTGTTTGTAACCAATGTAACCCGCCTCTCACAGGGCATTGAAAAAGGCGTGGGCAACGCGCTGCTGGTGAAGGTGAACCAGATTGGCACCCTCACTGAAACCATCAATGCCGTAACCATGGCCCAGCATGCCGGCTACAACACCATCATGAGTCACCGCAGCGGCGAAACGGAAGACACCACCATCGCCGACCTGGCAGTGGCCCTCAATTGCGGTCAGATCAAAACCGGCTCTGCCAGCCGTACCGACCGCATTGCCAAGTACAACCAGCTTATCCGCATCGAAGAAATGCTGGAAGAAAGCGGCTACTACCCCGGCAAAAACCTCAAATTCGGCAAATAAGGAATCAGCAACAGCTGCTCCTGATCTGCAAGAGCAACCGGCCGGTCCGGTTGCTCTTTTTTTGTGTAAATGTGGACAATGCCGGCAGCCCGAGAAGCGTTAAGGCTTCGCATATTTGTATTCGTATGACCACCTTCAGTCTGCTCCGGAAGCTGCTTTTCAACCGCTATGTGCTGGCGCTGGCCGCTTTCTGCACCTGGGTGCTCTTCTTCGACAAGAACGATTTCTTCACCCAGCGGCAGCGCCATGCCGAGCTGGAGGAGCTCAACCAGAAGATAGCCTACTACCAGCAGCAGATTGCCCAAACCCAGCAGGAACTGCGGGCACTGGATAATGACCCCTCCACCCTGGAGAAATATGCCCGCGAGAAATATTTCATGAAGCGGCCCAATGAAGACATCTATGTGCTGCAGCCCCAAGCACCGGCCGACAGCACCCGACCCCAATGAAAAATCAGGCTGTGCCCGCAATAAAGACCCATTGGAGGCCGTTATTGGATGGAAGCGATATTGCTTCCACCAAACGATAGCGCATGACCAATTTTACCCCGGAACAACTTATAGCCTTTCACTACAAAGACCTCCCGGAGGCAGAGATGCGCCTGATGGCTGAAGCGCTCGAAGGCAGCTGGCCCCTGCAGGAGAAATATGCGGTGATCCGCGAAGCTGCCCAGCGCCTGGACAAAGCCATGGCAGCCGCTCCCCAAAAAGCCATTGACAACGTGTTGCATTACGGCCAGGCCATGCTTGACCTTGCTGCGGTGGAGAACTGACCCGCTTTTTTTGTTGTGAACGTATCGTTACTTCGCCCCATGACCATCAAAGAGCGATACCAGGCGGTTATTGACTATTTCCAGGCCCACGTGCCGGTGGCTGAAACCGAACTGCATTACGAAAACCCATTCCAGTTGCTGGTGGCCGTGGTGCTGTCGGCGCAGTGTACCGATAAACGGGTGAATATGGTAACACCGGCCCTGTTTGAGCGGTTTCCGGACCCCGAATCGCTGGCAGCCTCCCATTTCGACGAACTGTTCCCGTATATCCAGAGCATCAGCTACCCCAACAACAAAACCAAGCACCTGCTGGGACTGGCGGAAAAGCTGCTAAAGGATTTTGCCGGAGAGGTCCCCATGACGGTGGAAGAACTGGTGCAACTGCCTGGCGTAGGCCGCAAAACCGCCAATGTGATCACCAGCGTTATTGACCAGCAACCCAATATGGCAGTGGACACCCATGTTTTCCGTGTGAGTGCCCGGCTGGGCCTTACCCGCAATGCCACCACCCCGCTGGCAGCAGAAAAGCAACTGCTGAAACACCTGCCCACAGCACTGGTACACAAGGCCCACCATTGGCTGATCCTGCATGGACGCTATACCTGCACCGCCCGCAACCCCCAATGCCAGGCCTGCGGCCTGCAAGGGCTTTGTCCGTTTTACCAGCGCGCCCTGGTAAAAAGCAATAAACGAAGTACTGCCACCACCACAAAAAAGAAGCGTGTGGCATAAATGATTTTATTTTGGGATGCCCCACACATGAGACCCAGGATCCGCACCATATTACCAACCCATTTTCTGCTGTTGCTGCTGGCAGCAGTTCTATCGCTGCATGCCCCAGCCCAGGGCCGCTTCTTTTATGCTTCCGGCATCTACGAGCCCGAGTGGCTGGTAGAACTGG
>JALOMZ010000172.1 GCA_025455205.1 Chitinophagaceae bacterium
GTATAATGCAAAGCACCCGCAGGCAGGTTCCGGCGGGTGTTTTGTTTTCCGGCGGGCGCGGCCAAAACTTTGCTAAACTCCAAACTTTCCCCTCCGGACCTCCTCATTTATGGCCCTGTTGCTTAATTTTATGACAGGATGCAACCACTGCGTGTCATATTGATGCTGTTGGGAATCACCCTTGTGGCCGGTGTAAAGGCCCAGGTGGTGCCGCCTCAATACGGCCCCAATGATACCATTGTGGTGTATGCCACCGTGATGCCGGATGGCACACTGGTTCCCACCTCTGCGCTGCCCATGGTGGAAGTGGTGGGCAAAATGCCCCGCTGGATGGCCCGCCAGCAAAAGAAAACAACCCGACTGCGTAATGCTGTGTACGTTACATATCCCTACGCCCGCGAAGCCAGCCGCATCATCAACTACATCAGCCGTCGCACGGCCGGCATGCCGGAAGGCAAGCGCAAGGATTTCATCAAACAACAGGAAAAGGAGCTCAAGGAAGCCTTTGGCGACCGCATCACCAACCTGAGTGTGTACCAGGGCAAGGTGCTCATGAAGCTCATCAACCGGCAAACCGGGGTAAATGTTTACGATCTGCTCAAAGAATACAAAGGCGGCATGAATGCCCGCTTCTGGCAAACCGTGGCCTTTGTTTTTGGCAGCAGCCTCAAGCAGCCCTACGACCCGCGCGGCGAGGATTCGGAAATGGAAGGCTATGTGGTGGAAGTGGAACGGATGTACGGAGGATAGGCAATAGGGAATAGGCAATAGGCAATAGGGATCAGGTAATGCTGCACAGGAAACCTGTAGCGGACAATGAACCGCCCCGCATAAAGAACATCGAACATCGAACATCAAACATCAAACATCAAACGCTCCGGATATTTCCGAACATCGGGCCTTCCAAATCTCACCTGCCTTTCGCTGAGCTCCTTTCAGGAGGGAGCCATCTACCGACTCCCGACTATGGTCTTCGGACTTTTTTTTAACCACAGAGGCGACGGAGGATAACACATAGCAATCCAGAGAGAAAGGCCTTCCGCTACAAACTTCCGGACTTTCGGACTTGCGGTCTTCCCGACTCCGGACTCCCGACTATGGTCTCCCGACTTTCCGTCTTCCCGACTTCCGGACTCACCCTCGTACCTCGTACTTCGTATTTCGTACTTTCTCCTGCTTACTTTTGCTTTCTATGAAACTGGATATCCTGGCCATTGCGGCGCACCCCGATGATGTGGAACTGAGCTGCGCCGGCACCCTCATGATGGAGAAGCGGTTGGGCAAGACCGTAGGCATTGTTGACCTTACCCGGGGCGAACTGGGCACACGGGGCACACCCGAATCGAGGGCGCAGGAAGCCCTGGATGCGCTGGCCGTGATGGGCCTCGATGTGCGCGAGAACCTGGAACTGCCCGATGGATTTTTCCGCAACAGCCAGGAGCATCAGCTGGCAGTGATCAAAGCCATTCGCCGGTACCGGCCGGAGATCATCCTCACCAATGCCCCGGCCGACCGCCATCCCGACCATGGCCGGGCTGCCCTGCTGGTAAAGGAGAGCGCCTGGCTCAGCGGCCTGCGCAAGATCGAAACCCTCGACGACGGACTGCCCCAGCAGGCCTGGCGCCCCAAATATGTTTTTCATTTCATACAGGACCGCTACCTCGAACCGGATTTTGTGTACGATATTTCACCGGTGATGGACCAGAAAGTGGCTGCTATCCGTGCCTTCCGCACCCAGTTTGACACCGTGCCGGATGATGAGCCACAAACCTATATCAGCACCCCCGGTTTTCTGCAGTCCATTATAGATCGTGCCAGGGCCCTCGGCAAAAATATTGGGGTGGAATATGCCGAAGGATTCATTTCTGAGAAGATGTTGGGGGTGCCAAACTTCAACAGTTTTATCCAAAATGTAACGTAAGCCCTACCTTCAGCACACCTACCTTTGCGCTGCATCCAGCCAGGACAGGTATTGGATTAATGCCTCAGGCTATCTTTTCATTGTATTTAATTTTTAATGGCTACGACTCCCAAGTTCCCCCAGGTAACTCCTTCTTTTCACAGTGTTTTAAAGCAACGGGTTAATCAGTATTTTCAGGAAAACAACATCGCGCCCACCGGCGGATGGCGTCTCTTTACCAAAGGCATCATCCTGTTCAGCCTGCTGGCAGCCACCTACCTGGTGCTGCTGATTGTGCAGCCGCCCACCGTATGGGCCATGCTGCTCTGTGCCCTTCTCGGGCTGCTTATTGCCACCATCGGCTTCAACATCATGCACGATGGCAGCCACGGCAGCTTCAGCAAGTATGGCTTCATCAACAAACTGGCGGCCCTCACGCTCAATATGCTTGGCGGCAGCGCCTTCATGTGGAACCAGAAACACAATGTGATCCACCACGCCTACACCAACGTGCACGACGTGGATGATGACCTCGATGCCGGCATTCTCATGCGCATGAGCAAGCACCAGCCCCGTCTGGCCATCCACCGCGTACAGCACCTGTATTTCTGGGTGCTCTATTCCCTGCTCTACCTTTTCTGGATCTTCTATTCCGATTTCGGCAAGTATTTCAAACGCCGCATCGGTTCCGTGCCGCTGAAGAAGATGAGCCTCAAAGACCACCTGTCTTTCTGGTTCGGCAAGCTGCTCTTTGCCATGGTATTCATGATCATTCCCATCATGACCTTCGGGTTCTTTAACTGGATGGTGGGTTTCCTGGTGATGACTACCGTGAGCGGCCTGGTGCTGAGCATCGTATTCCAGCTGGCCCATACCGTGGAAGACACTTCCTTCCCGCTGGCCGATGAAGCTACCGGCCGCATGGAAGATGAGTGGGCCGTACACCAGCTCAAAACCACAGCCAATTTTGCCACCCGCAACAAGGTGATCAGCTGGCTGGTGGGCGGACTGAATTTCCAGGTAGAACATCACCTGTTTCCCCGCATCTCCCATATCCATTATCCGGCCATCAATAAGATTGTGAAGCAGGCCTGCGCCGAATTCAACGTGCCCTATATCGAATACCGCACCATGGGCCGGGCCATTGCCAGCCACGTGTCGCACCTGCGGCATCTGGGCCAGGCAGCAGCCTGATGCGGTCATTCAGTTTACTTATTTAGGATCGTCCTTCCTGCCTTAGCCGGGAGGACGATTTCTTTTGGGATTCTGTCATGGGCTGATTCGGCCCCGGCATTCAATGGCCAGCAGGCAGTGACTGCGGTCATCTGCGGAGGATTTATTCCCGCAGATCCCGCAGATACTGGCGCAGATTCGCGCAGCGCTGCACTTTATTCAGCGTAAATTAAATGACGCGACCCGCAGAAACAGGCAAAGGCATTCGCCTGTGCAACATGCAACAAGTATTGCAGAAAGCCTGCACGACCTCGTTCCTTTAGGGACGAAATATCGGCAGCAACAAATGGAGCCATGATGCCCCTTGTACTGCAGAGACAAAACAAAACGCTGTACCTCCCACCCGGCTTTGCTGTTGCGACCCTACGGGGCGCTTGGTTTTCATGGCCCTTCAACGTGCTACCATTATACTGTCCCGCTGGGACAGGCAAAGGCATTCACCAGTGAAACATGCAACAAGCATTGCAGAAAGCCTGCACCTCCTCGTCCCTTTGGGGACGAAATGTTGGTAGCTGAAAACGCAGCCTGGATGCCCTTTGTCCTGTAGGGACAAAACAAACCCCAAAAGCTGAACATGCCACCTGGCATTGCTGTTGCGACCCTACGGGGCGCTGGGTTTTGTGACCTTGCAATGTGTTACAAACATGCTGTCCCGCTGGTACCGCCAGAGGCATTAACTTGTGAAAGACGCGACAAGCATAGAGGATAGCCACCCACTCCTCGTCCCGTCAGGGACTAAATATCGGTAGCAAGAAGTTGAGCCAAGATGGCCCTTGTCCTGTAGGGACAACACAAAACGCCAAGCGTTGAACATGCCCCGGCATTGCGGTTGGTGCCCATCGGGCCATCGCATTGAGTTGATCTCTGCGGCATCCGCGGTTTCCGATCAGCGAGATCTGCGGGGGATCTTTTCCGCAGATACTTGCGCAGATTCACGCAGATGAAAAGGTCCCCATCGTTCATCCTATGACATTGCCCGCTGGTTACTGGAAGCCAGGTGGCGCTTTGCGTGGGCAAGCAAACCGCCTTGCCTGCTTCCGTTGATTGAAAATTGCAGGTATGCACAAAAAAAGACCAGCGCCATGGGAAGCGCTGGTCTTCGAAAACGATTGTCGGATGCAGCAGATGCACGCCGGCAACAGGCTTATTGCCTGTCGTCGTTGTTGCCATTCTGCGGATTGAGGTTCAGCGGGTAGCCATACACCCCTTCAAAGCCGGGATAGATACCTTCCAGCCTTACGGTGCCGCGGGCACTGCCCAGCATCTTCATCAGCTCTTCTACAGAACGCACCGGCTGGTTGTTTACACTGGTGATCACAAAATCTTTCTGCATACGGGTGTTGCCCAGCAGGCCTTCGCCCAGGTTCACCACCCGCACACCACCGGCGATGCCATATTTTTCAGCATCGGCCTTGGAAACGGTTGCCAGCTCAGCGCCCAGTTTTTCTTTCAGGTCGGAGGCGGGATCATTCTTCACCAGGTCGTAGTTGCCCGACCTGTTCTTCAGCGTTACAGTGGCGGTTTTGCTCACCCCACCGCGCTTGTAGGTGATCACCACCTTATCGCCAGGCTTGTAGTTGGCCACTTGCTCCACCATCTCGGAGCCGGCAGTTACCTTCACCCCGTTGATGGCGGTGATATAGTCGCCCTTCTTGATGCCGGCCTCGGCGGCTGCACCGCCTTCGGGCACATTAAGCACATACACGCCTTCGCCCTGGGCAATGCCAGCCTTCCTGAATTCTTCGTCGCTGGCATCGTCGCGCATGTATTCTATGCCCAGGTAGGCCCGCTGCACGGCACCGTACTTGATAAGGTCGCCGGTGATCTTGCGGACAATATTCACCGGAATAGCATAGCTGTAGCCGGCATAGGAGCCGGTTTGGGAAGCAATGGCCGAGTTGATGCCCACCAGTTTGCCCTCGGTGTCTACCAGGGCACCACCGCTGTTGCCCTGGTTTACGGCTGCATCGGTCTGGATGAACGATTCAATGGGCGTGTTGCTTTTGCGGCCGTTAAGGCCCAGGGTGCGGGCCTTAGCACTCACAATACCGGCTGTTACGGTTACATCGAGGCTCCAGGGATATCCGATGGCCAGTACCCACTGGCCCAGCTTCACGTCATCGCTGTTGCCCCACACTATATA
>JALOMZ010000006.1 GCA_025455205.1 Chitinophagaceae bacterium
TTTCCCTGCTGTTCGACCTCCATGTGAACCGCAACCTGCCGGCCAAACACCCGTCCACGCTGGACTGACATCGCCACTTGCTGGTGGATGCCAGACATCCGCCGTTTAAAGTTTAACCATTGCATGCTGCCCTACCCGCAATACATTTGCTTTTCTACACCAATACCGCATGCGCACTTTCCTGTTCTGTTCCCTGGCGGCAATATGCTTGTCCATTGCCTGCAAAAAAGAGCTGGCCGAAAACAACGGTGGCAATAATGGCAATACGCCCCCCATTGATACCCTTACCCCAAAACTGCCCAAGGTAATCACCAACAACCTGTCCAACATTACCTACTTCTCCCTGGTAGCCTCGGGAAAACTGAGTGATACCGGGGCCGCCATGGTTACCGAAGTGGGCATTGTGGTGGATCACGGGCCTGGCCCCACCCTGGAGCGAAACCTGAACCGCTTTCGGTCCAAACCCGACGCACAGGGCAATTTCCGCCAGGAAATAGTGGACGTTCCTGCCGGCTCAAAATATTACTTCCGGGCCTATGCCATCAACAAATGGGGCGTGGCCTATGGGAACGAAGTGAGTTATACAGCAGGACCCGAAAAGCGTGTGTCAGGTGCCATCTACCTCACCTCGCAGCAAATGGTGGATTCCTTTGGCGCCCTGGGTTACCGCAGGATCGCCGGCTCGCTCAATATTTCCGGCCCGGTCAGCAGCCTGGGAGCGCTGCAAGGCCTGGCAGCCATTGAAAACGGCCTCGAAATAAAAGGCACGCAGCTGAAAGACCTGAAAGGGCTGGACAGCCTGGAAGCGGTGGGTTTCATGTTCAGGCATGGCCTGCGCATAGAAAACAATCCGCAGCTCACTTCGCTGGAGGGGCTGGGCGGCCTCAGGTTCAACGATGGATACTTCTACCTGCTCAACAACCCCGCCCTGCCTTCGCTGCAAGGGTTGCAATCCTTCCTGTTCAACATCAACGGGGAATTCCGGATTGAGGGCTGCCATGGCCTGCGCAATATGCAGGGCATGGAAAAATTCATGGGCGTTTACAACCATAGCCTGTATATCAGGAACAACAATAACCTCACCGATTTCACCGGCTGGTCCGGCCTGAAGACAGTGGAGGACTATATCGTCATCGAAGGCAACCCGATGCTGGAGCGCCTGCACGGGTTGGAAGGCATTACTTCCTGCCAGCAGGTAACGCTTCAAAACAACGCCGTCCTGGCCAACCTCAATGGCCTCAACAACCTGGAACATGTTGACTACGGAATCAGGATTGAATTGTGTCCTTCCCTGCAAACCATTGAGGCCTTCTCCAAGATAGATACCGCCGGCATCTTCCTTTCGCGCAATAACAGCCTGGCCAGTACCCCCGGATTCAGGAATGTGGTGGCCGGCTCCCTGCATATTGAATCGAACCCTGCCCTGACCGACCTCTCAGGATTTGCCAGCCTGACCACGGCCGAGCGCATTTCCATCCTGAACAACGACAAATTGCAGGACCTGGGCGGACTCGAAAAGCTCAAGACCATTACCAACGACGCCTATGCCATTACCGTATGGAATAACGCCGGCCTAAAGAGCCTGAAGGGGCTGGAAAACCTGTTGGATGCAAAGGGCTCCGTGCAGATATCACTCAACCGGTCACTCACCGATTTCTGCGCCCTGGCGCCGTTTTTTCGGAAAGCGCCTGCCAACCTCTTTTACTATGTAGAATTCAATGCGCAAAACCCCAGCCGGGCAGACATTGTGGCCAATTGCCGCTAAATCGCACCTATTCCCCGGCGTTTTTTGTAAAAGCATTGCTACAATTTGCCTTCCGCCAATTACATGTTTGTACATACGATACAATTTCTTATAATTTTGCCCCATGCAGGAATCATTAGCCATTCTGTCAGAAGCGGTTCAACGCGACCTGATGGTGGATCAGCTTAAGCAGCTCGCCCGCCAGGAAAAGACCATACCCGGCTCGGTGGAGTACGATATGCGCCGCTTTGTGCGCATGCCCGGCTGGCAGGTAGACGACATTGGCATGATGGAATACACCTACGTAGCCAAAGGAAGCCCGGAAAACGCCCTCGAACTGAAGTTCTGTGTGGCCGGCAAGGCCTATTGCGAGGAAGATGAATGCGAAGAGGGCGTCAGCTGCAAAAAGACCGGCCTCAACAACTGCAAAGATGAAGTTGATACGGTAGACATCTACAGTTTCCGGTTTACCAGCACCTACCTGCACCAGTTTGCCAGCACCAAGGCAGCCGTGAGCGAGGCCGAACGCTACCTCAGCTTCGAGCACGACCAGACCATCTCGCACGTGATCCCCCTCTGCAACAAGAACCGGGTGATACTGGCCAGCCTGTTCAACCATAAGTACACCGGTGCCCTGGAGAATATCTACCTCAACAGCCAGATCCAGTTCCTGCTGGTGTACAGCATGGACTGCCTCTTTGGTGAAGGTGACCGCGACAAGGTATACCAGTGCAAGTTCCTGGAAGACGAACGCGGCCGCAACGCCATTGCCCAGGCCCGCGAGATTCTGCTGCAGCATATCGGCGATCCCATCACCATCAAAGAACTGGCCCGCAAAGTGGCTACCAACGAATGCTACCTGAAAAAGGGCTTCAAGGAAATGTTTGGCACCACCATTTTCGACTTCTACCAGAGCCAGCGCATGGAGCATGCCAAATACCTGTTGTATGAAAAAGGACTGAGCGTAACCGATGTGAGCGCCATGCTGGGCTACTCCAGCATCTCGCATTTCAGCACGGCCTTCAAGAAGCACACCGGCATCAAGCCCTGCGACCTGCTGATCCGATAACCTGCACAAAAAATCATAAAATATACTCCCCTGCGGTCTTCTGCAGGGGATTTTTCTTGCAGATACCAGACGCTTTTTTATATTTACCAAAATAAATATTTAGTCTCGTCTAAATTTATGATACGGCATTTCCTTCTCCTCCTCACGCTCCTCAGCTCCCTCCAATGGCTGCAGGCCCAACCCGCCACCGCCCGGGTGCAGGTACTGGATGCCCGCACCCGCCAACCCCTGGCAGGGGTAACGGCCACACACCAGCAGTACCGGCAGGCAGCCACCGATTCCGGCCTGCTGGAACTGGAGGCTGGTTTGTCATGGACCCTCACGTCCACCGGCTACCAGCCTCTGCAACTGATTCCCCAGGCGCACAGCCACCTGCAACAGGTTTGGATGCAACCTATGCCGCAGGAATTGCAGGATGTGGTGGTGAGCGGCACCCTCAGGCCCATGCGCCGGCTGGAAAGCCCCATTCCCGTAGAAAGCTACACCACGGCCTTCCTGCGGCAAAACCCAACACCCTCGCTGTTTGAAGCCATGACGCAGGTAAATGGCATTCAGCCCCAGCTCACCTGCAACGTGTGCAACACCGGAGACATCCGGATCAACGGAATGGAAGGCCCCTATACCATGGTGCTTATAGATGGCATGCCCATTGTGAGCAGTCTGAGCACGGTATATGGCCTCAGCGGCATCCCCAACAGCATCATCAAACGCATTGAAGTGGTGAAAGGACCGGCCAGCACGCTGTACGGCAGCGAAGCCGTGGGCGGACTCATCAACATCATCACTAAAGACCCGCTCACCGCCGCCGCCTTTTCAGCCGACATCAATGCCACCAGCCTGGGCGAATACAATATCGACCTGTCGGCCCGCCTCAAAGCCGGCAAAGCCACGGGCCTGTTGGGCCTCAACGGCTTCTTTTTCAACCGTCCGGGCGATATCAACCGCGATAACTTCACCGACCTCACCCTGCAAAACCGCGTTTCCCTGTTCAATAAATGGGACTGGGAGCGGCGTAACAACCTGCCGGCCTCACTGGCTGTAAGGCTGCTCACTGAACGCCGCTGGGGTGGTGAACTGCAATGGAACCGAAGCTTTCTGGGCGGCGACAGCGTTTACGGCGAAAGCATCGATACCCGCCGCATGGAAATGATTGGCCAATATGGCCTTCGCAAAAACATGCTGGTGGAATACAGCTACAATTACCACTGGCAGGACAGCTATTACGGCACCACCTGGTACAAGGGACAGCAGCACACAGCCTTTGCACAGCTGCGCTGGAACAAGACCATCGGCAAACATACCCTGCTGGCAGGTATTCCTTTTCGTTATCTCTGGTACGACGACAATACGCCGGCCACCAACAAGGCCAGCGGCAATGCGCCCAGCATCCAAACCATGAAAGCCCTGTATGTGCAGGACGAAATAAGCTGGACACCCAAATTGACCACCCTGGCCGGCTTGCGCTATGAGTATACCAACCTGCAGGGTGGCGTGCTGGCACCCCGACTTGCATTGAAGTGGCAACCCGCAGAGCACCACACCCTGCGCCTCAGCGGGGGCAACGGCTTCCGCATCGTAAACCTCTTTACCGAAGACCATGCGGCCCTGAGCGGCTTTCGCGAAATCGTCATCAAAAACGACCTAAAACCCGAACGCAGCTGGAATGCCAACCTCAATTACAGCGGCGACCTGCACCTGAACACAGGCGTGCTCACCTGGGATGCCTCGGCCTTCTATACCTGGTTCACCAACAAGATCATCCCCGACTACGACACAGATCCCAACAAAATCATTTACGACAACCTGCAGGGCTATGCCGTAAGCCAGGGCCTCAGCGGACAGCTAACCCTCACCCTGCGCAACGGTCTGCGGGCCATGGCAGGCTTTACCTTTATGGATGTATATGTGGAGGAAAATGGCCAGCGCACCCAGCAGGTATATGCTCCCCGCTGGAGCGGCAACTACACCCTGAGCTACACGCTCCGCAAGGCCAGGCTGTCGTTTGACCTCACGGGCAGGTGGAATGGCCCCATGCGCCTGCCAGTGGTGCCCGATGATTTCAGGCCCGAATACAGCCCCTGGTATAACCTGGTGAACCTGCAGGCCACCAAAAAATGGAACAACCGCTGGGAAACCTACCTGGCCATCAAAAACCTGCTCAATTTCATACCTGAAAACCCCATCCTGCATCCCGATGATCCCTTCGACCGGCCGGGCGGAAAATACTGGAATGCCGATGCCAGCCCCAACGCCGTCACCAATCCCAATGGCTACACATTTGATCCCAGCTATAACTATGCACCCATGCAGGGCATCAAGCTGATGGTGGGGCTACGTTTCAGCCTCTGAACCCGCCACCAGAACATTGGTGCGCACTGGCACCAACTTGCATCACCCAGGCCTTTTGAGCAGGAGCATATTCAGCATGCTGAGAAAAACACTCAATAGGCTGAGTAAAAATACTCAGTGCATTGAGTAAAAATGAGCAACCGGCGAGTTGAATGACCAGTCAGCGCATAACGCTTGAGGAAGCCCATAACAAGCAGGATTTCTCACACCAGAAACCACTCCTGCCTTCACTGGTCCTTCACAAAAAAAAAGGCTACATCACAAACGCCTTCGTGGCCGCAATGGTCTTATCCAGATCTTCGAAGGTCAATGCATTGTTGAGGAACCAGCTTTCATAGGCGCTGGGCGGCAGGTAGATGCCGTTGCGCAACATATGGTGGAAGTATGCCTTGAACTTGTCAATATCGCAGGCAGCCGCTGTGGCAAAGTCCACCACCGCATGGTCACCAAAATGCACGCTGATCATGCTGCCCAGCTGGTTGATGGTATAGGCTGCGCCGCTGGCTTTCAGCACGGCGTCCAGGCCATCACGGAGGTAGATGGTTTTCTGCTCCAGCTCCGTGAAAATGGCAGGATTCGATTTCAGTTCCTGCAGCAGGGTGTAGCCGGCAATCATGGCCACCGGATTGCCGCTGAGGGTGCCGGCCTGGTACACATTGCCCAGTGGCGCGATGCACTCCATGATGGCCCGCTTACCACCAAACGCACCTACCGGCATACCTGCCCCAATAACCTTTCCATAAGTCACCAGGTCGGCATTAACACCCAGCCTTTCCTGGGCACCGCCGGGTGCCAGGCGAAAGCCTGTCATCACCTCATCGAATATGAACACGATACCCTCCGCATCACACAGGGCCCGTATGCCTTCCAGGAAACCCGGCTTGGGCAAGATGCATCCCATATTGCCTGCCACGGGCTCCACAATTATGGCTGCCACTTCTCCCTTGTTTGCTTCCACCAGCCGCTGCACCGCATCAAGATCATTATAGGCACAGGTGAGCGTATCGTTGCTTACACCGGCTGTAACACCAGGAACCGTCTGAATATTGAATGTAGCCACCCCGCTGCCTGCCTTCACCAGAAAGCTGTCGGCATGCCCATGGTAGCAGCCTTCAAACTTGATGATCTTATTGCGGCCGGTGTAGCCACGGGCCAGGCGGATGGCGCTCATGCAGGCTTCAGTGCCACTGCTTACCATGCGGATCAGGTCTACATTCGGCACCATGCTCCGGATGAGCTCGGCCATCTCAATTTCCAGCTCCGTAGGGGCGCCGTAAGAAGTGGAGTCGTATACCTTTTCGCGGATGGCTTCCACAATGGGACCATAGGCATGACCCAGTATCATGGGCCCCCAGCTGGCGATGTAATCGATGTACTGGTTACCGTCTTCATCATAGAGATATGCTCCCTTTGCTTTCTTTATGAACAGGGGCGTTCCGCCCACCTGTTTGAAGGCGCGTACCGGGGAGTTCACGCCGCCGGGAATGGATTGCTGGGCTCGTTCGAAGAGTTGTTGACTTCTGGGATACATGGTATTTTCCTTTTTAACCACGGAGGCGAAGGAGTACACACGAAGAACACTGTGTTACTCTGTGCCAACCTCTGTTTCCTCTGTGGTTAGTTAATTAATCGCACGGCATCTTTTGCAAAATAAGTGGCTATCAGATCAGCGCCTGCCCGTTTGATGGAAGTGAGCGTTTCCAGGATGGCCTTTTCTTCATTGATCCAGCCCATTTTGGCGGCTGCCTTGATCATGGCGTATTCGCCGCTGATATTATAGGCGCTCACCGGTACTTCACTCACGTTTTTCACTTCACGGATAATATCCAGGTAGCTGAGCGCCGGCTTCACCATCACAATGTCGGCGCCTTCCTCAATGTCCATCAGCACTTCCCTAACGGCTTCGGTGCGGTTGGCATAGTCCATCTGGTAGGTCTTCTTGTCGCCGAAGCCCGGGGCGCTGTCTAGCGCATCGCGGAAGGGCCCGTAGAAGCAGGAAGCATATTTGGCGCTGTAGGCCATGATGCCGGTTTTGGTAAAACCATTTTCTTCCAGGGCCATACGAATGGCGCCAATGCGGCCATCCATCATATCGCTGGGTGCTACCATATCGGCCCCGGCCTGTGCATGGCTCACGCTCATGGCTGCCAGCACCTCCACGGTGGCGTCGTTCACAATCTCGCCGTTCTCCACAATACCATCATGCCCAAAGGAACTGAAGGGATCCAGGGCCACATCGGTCATCACAAACATGTCCGGGCACGCTTCCTTCACCGTTCTGATGGCACGCTGCATCAGCCCCTCCGGATTCAGCGCCTCCGTGCCCTTGTTGTCTTTCAGCTCGTCTTTACACTTGATGAAAAGCAGCACGCTCTTCAGCCCCATGGCCCACAACTCCTTCACTTCCTTTGCCAGGTTATCGAGGCTCAGGCGGTAGTAGTTGGGCATGGAAGAAATCTCCTCCTTCACACCGGTGCCTTCCACCACAAACAGGGGCACAATGAAATCATTCGGCGTGAGGATGGTTTCGGCCACCAGGCTGCGGATGGCAGCGGACTGGCGGAGGATTCGGTTGCGACGTTGTAAGATCATAGCAGGTGAATAAGTCAATAAGTGAATGAGTCAATGGGTGAATGGGTGAATGAGGATTGCAGATGTCCGGTCAGCAGGTGTTGGTGCGCGCGGCCCAGGCATTCCGCTCTTCTTCTGTTACAAAATTCGCCCAATCCACCGGCTGCAGGCAGGCCTGCAGCAATTTGTCCTCGTCGCTGCCAGGGGCGGGTTGATAATTATACTCAAAGCGAACGGTGGGCGGCAGGCTCATGAGAATACTCTCGATGCGGCCGTTGGTCTTCAGTCCGAACAAGGTGCCGCGGTCGTGCACCAGGTTGAACTCCACATAGCGGCCGCGCCGGATCTCCTGCCAGTGTTTGTGGGCAGGCGTAAAGGTGTCCTGTTTGTGCTTTTCCACGATGGGCAGATAAGCGTCCATAAAGGCATAGCCGCAGCGCTCCGCCAGCGTCAGCCAGGTTGTAGTAGTATAATTTTCGCCTGCCCTTTTGTGATCGTAGAAAATACCACCAATGCCACGGCGCTCGTGGCCGCGGTGGGTGTTCACGAAGTAGTGGTCGCAGGTGAGCTTGAACTCCGGATAGAAGGTAGTGTCTACCGCATCGCAGGCTGCTTTGAAGGTTTGGTGGAAATGGCGGGCATCTGTTTCATCCAGGTAATAGGGTGTTAGGTCGGTGCCACCACCAAACCAGCGGTCAATGGTGTGGCCGGCTTCATCATACAATTCAAACATGCGGTAGTTGAAGTGAATGGTGGGCACAAAGGGATTAAACGGATGGATCACCGAGGAGATGCCGGCGGCAAACCAGCGCTGCCCGCTGATCTTCAGCTGCTGCCGCATTACATCGGTCACTTCGCCAAATACGACGGATGTGTTCACGCCGCCCTTCTCAAAAACATTCCCATTGGCAATAACACGGGTCTTGCCACCGCCGCCTTCCGGTCTCTGCCACTCATCCTGCACAAACCTGGCTTTCCCGTCCACCCGCTCCAGCGCCGCACAGATATCATCCTGCAGGCGATGGATAAATGCCACAAACTGTTCCCTTATTTCCATATCGGCATGATAAACATGATACAATACCGGTCAATTGCTATCCCGATACACCTCTACCCTATTCACTTATTCACCTATTGACTTATTGCCTATTCCATATTGCCTATTGCCTATTCCCCATACTCCTTCACCGCCTCCACAAACGCCTTCGCATGGTCCACCGGCACATCGGGGGTAATGCCATGTCCCAGGTTGGCGATATAGCGTTGCGTGCCAAAGGCATCTATCATTTCCTTTACCCGCTGCCTGATCTGCGGAATGGGCGCCAGCAGGTAGGCCGGGTCGAAATTACCCTGCAGGGTAATGCTGTTGTTGGTGAGCTGTCGGGCCATAGCCGGGTCAACACACCAGTCGATACCGAGGCCAGCGGCGCCGCTTTGTGCCAGGGCGGGCAGTGCATACCAGCTGCCTTTGGGAAACAGGATCACAGGAGCTGAAGGTTGCAGCGCCTGCGCAATCTGCACCAGGTAGGGTTGTGCAAAGGCTTCGAAATCCTGCTTGCTGAGGCTGCCGCTCCAGCTGTCGAACACCTGCACCACATCGGCGCCGGCTTTCACCTGTGCCTGCAGGTAGGCAATAGTGATATCGGTGATCTTCTGCAGCAGGGCATGTGCCAGGGCAGGCTGGGTGAAGCAGAACTTCTTGGCCTTGTCCCAGGTTTTACTGCCCTTGCCTTCCACCATATAACAGAGAATGGTGAAGGGAGCTCCGGCGAAGCCAATGAGCGGCACCCGGCCGTTGAGTTGTTGTTTGGTGAGGGCCAGGGCCTGCATCACATAGCCCAGGCTGTCTTCCACGCCTTCGGTGATCAGGGCATCAATATCGGCCTGTGTTTTGATGGTCTGCGGCAGCGAGGGGCCCTTGCCTTCTTCCATTAGCACTTCCACGCCCATGGCCTGCGGAATTACGAGAATATCGGAGAATATGATGGCGGCATCGGTGCCTACAATATCGATGGGCTGCAGCGTGATCTCTGCGGCCAGCTCCGGCGTTTGCACGCGGGTGAAGAAGTCGTACTTCGCCTTCAGCGCCATATACTCCGGCAGGTAGCGGCCAGCCTGGCGCATCATCCATACCGGCGGGCGTTTCAGCGGTTCGCCACGCAGGGCCCTTAACAAGAGGTCGTTTTGTAACATGGTTTGTATTTATGATTCTGCAGTCATGCTATGCCGGAGGCATACCACGACAAAAGTGTTTCTATGAGCGTATCCTTTCCCGGCCCGTCGGCCACCACCACCTGGTTCTGGCTGTATGCCCGCAGCTCGGCCGCGGTGGTTTCGCCTGTGGCAAACAAAACAGTTTCAGGCGGCAGCTGGTTGAGCCGAAAAAAGCTGCGCACGGCGCTGGGGCTGAAAAACAGGATGGCATCGTAACTACGGTGCAGGGCCATGGGTGTTTCGGTTGTTTTGTACACCACCCTTTCCGTGAGTGGCAAACCCTGTGCAGCCAGGTATTCCGGAAGTGTATCGCGCCGGATCTGGCTGCAGAAGAAGACCAGCTTATCGCCTTCGGCTTTTTCTGCCAGGTTATGTGCCAGTTCTGCTGCGTGGTTGCCGCTAGCCACGATGGTGGCATTGGGCAGCAGGGTATTCACCAGCAATCGCGTGGTATGCCCCAGGCAGGCAACCCGCCAGGCAGGTTGCAGCACCCCCAGCATATCAGCTACGGCCTGCACTGCATTCATACTGGTGAAGATGGCCAGCAGGGGTTGGTGTGCCCAGTCGCGAATCTCGGCCTGCAGCGCTGCATCCTGCACCGGCTCGGTGCGGATGAAGGACTGTTCCTCCACCTCCCAGCCTGCTGCCCGGGCCTTGCTGATGGCGGCCGGGGAAAGCGGCCTTGTGCTCAATATGGTTCTGGCCGCGCCGCTCATGCTTTCAGTTTTTCCACCAGCCGGCGGCCACCGTTGGCGAGGAGTTTTTCTGCTGCAGTAAAACCCGCTTCGGCCACTTCATCCAGGCCAAAAGTGCAGCTCACCTCCAGCAGGTCGCTGCCATCGGGCAAACAAACATTACCAGTGAAACTAATATGACTGAAGTGGTGCTGGGCCAGGGCGCTGATGGGTGTGGCACAACCGCCCATGAGGCCGCGCAGGAAATCGCGCTCGATCTGCACACAGGCGGCGGTCAGTTCATCATTTATCTTTTCCCCTGCCGCGCGTGCAACTGCATCATCTTCGCGGCACACCACCATCACGGCACCCTGCGCCGGCGCCGGCAGCATCCAGTCGAGCACCATATGCTGATCCGGCAGCAGGCCAATCCTGTCTAAACCGGCCCGGGCAAATACGGCGCCATCCCAATCGGAAGATGCCAGCTTATCGAGGCGGGTTTGCATATTGCCCCGCAGGTTGTCGAAACGGGTATTGGGGTAGCGGTGCAGCCACTGGGCTTTGCGGCGGATGCTGCTGGTGGCAATGAACAGCGGGGTTTCCTGCACGGCAAACCGGTCTGCATTGCCCCGGTACACCAGCACATCTTCGGTGAAGCCACGCTCCATCACGGCACATTGCACAATGCCCTGCGGCAATTGGGTGGGCACATCCTTCATGCTGTGCACAGCAATGTCTATGCGGTCGTTGAGCAGGGCGGCATCCAGGGTGCGGGTGAAAACACCCTGCACGCCCATTTCATAGAGCGGCGTTACCAGGTCAAGGTCGCCTTCGCTCTTCACGGGCACCAGTTCGGCGTCTATGCCAATTTCTTTTAATGCGTGCTGCACGAGGGTAGCCTGCCACAGGGCAAGGCGACTGTCGCGGGTTCCTATTCTGATCATGATACTTTGGCAGCCAGGGCCGGATGGTTCAGGAATTGCTGGTAGGCATCAATCACATAGCAGCCCTTTTCTGCCTTGCTCTTGAGGTTTACTACGAGGTTGTTGACGGTTTGCTGCACCAGTTCTCGTACCTCTTCATCGCAGGCAGCTGCCTGTCCGGCAAACTCGCATCCTGACTGGCCCGACCATTGAGCCAGGTGCTGCTTGACGAGCTTGATGGCGGGTGTATGCTTATAGGTATGCAGCCAGTTGTAAAACTCCTGCTCAAATTCAGCGATGATCTGTTCTGCTTTCGGCACTT
The DNA here is from genome assembly GCA_025455205.1 of Chitinophagaceae bacterium. Lineage (GTDB taxonomy): Bacteria > Bacteroidota > Bacteroidia > Chitinophagales > Chitinophagaceae > Phnomibacter. The sequence continues at coordinate 11,867 of JALOMZ010000006.1, forward strand.
CGGTATGGCGCCGGGCAATGTTTTGCTCCAGGATCACCGAAATATCATCCACATTGGCCAGGTGCATGCCGGGCAGATCGGCCACCTGCTTGTCTACATTCGCCGGTACACTCAGGTCAACCACAAAGCGTTCGCGGGCAGATGTAAAATGATGGGGCTTCACAATGGGCTCGGATGCCGCCGTGCTGGTGACCACAATATCGAATTCGTTCAACTGGTGGGCCAGGGCTTCAAAGGGCAGACTGTTCACCTGGAGGCTGGCCGCCAATGCTTCTGCCTTTTCGGGGGTACGGTTGCAAACCGTCAGGGAAATATTGGGCAGGTAATGCAGGAGGTTCTTGCACACGTTGGTCCCGAATTTTCCCGTGCCCACCACCAACGCCCGCAGGGAGCGGTTGGCTACTTTTTGCTGCAGCCATTCAATGGCGGCAAAGGAAACCGATACGGTGCCGCTGCTGAGGCCCGTGGTGGTGCGGATCTTCTTGGAGGCCTGGAATACAAAATTCAGGGTGCGGTCCATCACCGGCCCGATCATTTGTTCGGACCTGGCCACGGCAATGGCCTGCTTCAGCTGACCCTGTATCTCATAATCTCCGATGATCTGGCTATCAAGCCCTGCGGCTACCCGGAACAGGTGGTGCATGGCTTCCTGGCCCTGCATGAAAAAGCCATGGTGGATAAACTCACCGTACTGGCCCGCCGTATGCCGGCTCAGCAGGGCGGCCAGCTCATGCGGGTGGTTGGCATATCCATAGATCTCCGTACGGTTGCAGGTGCTGATCACAAACACACTCTTGAAGCCTTTGGCGCGGGCTTCTTCCAATACCTGCCGGTGCTGATCGGCATCCACGGCAAAAAGGCCGCGCACATCGGTTCCGGCCTGCCGGTAGCTGATACCCGCCACACAGAAACGTTCCCTGATATGATCCGCATTGAGTTTCATGAACGCTGCAAAGGTATCCGGCACAAAAAATGGAGACGAATCTGCCGTGTCACGTAACTGTCATATTCAGGCTGATTGGCAAACATTTATGGCGACCTTACCATTTTGGATTTGCTTTGCGCCCGCTGGCGGGGCCTTTGAGCCTGGCCATACTGCGTGGGCAGCACCAAATACTAAATTTTTTTTTGAATGACAGGTCAAATGGTCAGGAAAGGCATTGTACTGATGAACCTCGGGTCGCCGGATTCCACGTCCGTAAAAGATGTACGCCGCTACCTCGATGAATTTCTGATGGATGAAAGGGTTATTGATGTACCCAGGCTGGTGCGCTTCCTCCTGGTGAAGGGTATTATTGTGCCCTTCCGGGCGCCCAAGTCGGCCAAAGCTTACCAGAGCATCTGGACCGAAGCCGGGTCGCCCCTGATCGTTTTAACAAAGCAGCTGCAGCAAGCCCTGCAGGGCCAGGTTACCGCGCCGGTGTCTATTGCCATGCGCTATGGTAATCCACATCCGAAACAGGCCTACGATGAACTGATTGCAAAGGTACCCGACCTGGATGAAGTGATCCTGGTACCCCTGTACCCACACTATGCCATGAGCAGCTACGAAACCGCCGTGGAATATGCAAAGCAGGTACACCAGCAACAAGGCTATCGGTTCAAGCTCACCATCATCCCTCCTTATTACAAACACGCTGCCTACCTCGATGCGCTGGCCGAGAGCATCCGGCCCTACCTCGAAGAACCGCACGACCATATCCTTTTCAGCTACCACGGTGTACCCGAACGGCACATATACAAAGGCGATATCACCGGCTGCCACTGCCTGAAGGTGGACAACTGCTGCGCAGTGGACTCGCCAGCACACGCCCAATGCTACCGCCACCAGTGCCTGGTGACCACCGACCTGGTGGCCGAAAAACTGGGTATCCCCAAAGACAAATACAGCTTCAGCTTCCAGAGCCGCCTGGGCCGCGACGAATGGCTGAAACCCTATACTGCCAAGCGTTTTGAGGAGATGCCGAAAGAGGGTATCAAAAAATTGCTGGTGGCCTGCCCGGCCTTTGTGAGCGACTGCCTGGAAACCCTCGAAGAAATTGCGGAAGAAGGCAAAGAGGAGTTCATGCACGCCGGGGGAGAAAGCTTCACCATGATCCCATGTCTGAACGTACATCCCATGTGGGTGAAAGCGATTGGGGAGATGATAGAGGAAACTGAAAGTCAATTAGTGAATAAGTGAATGAGTGAATGGAGGGAGCAAGTGAGATAGGGTAAGGGCAAGAAATTCGGAGTGCCTCGGGTTTGAGCTTTAAGAAGAACCGTGTTGATCTGGTTTTCCAAAATCTATCTTGATCAATGCTTGAAATATAAAGTTCAGACATTATTTTTAAGAAAAGACTATTCCCTATGTTTCTTCAACTCAACCATCAGAAGCTCTTTGTTTACCAGGAAACCAGGACTTTGTCCAAGCACTGCTATGAATTCACCAGGCGCCTGCCAGCAGAGGAACGATACAATCTCGTACAGCAGATAAGAAGGGCCGCCTTGTCTGTCCACCTGAACATTGCTGAGGGTGCTTCGCGAAAGTCGGCTAATGAAAGGAACAGGTACTATGAAATAGCACGGGGTTCAGTAATTGAGATCGACGCAGCCCTGGATGCCTGCGAAGACATTGGATACTGTACAAAAGAAGAGCTGGGTGAATTGGGCGCCAGTCTGGTAAAAGTGTTTGTATCCCTGTCAAAAATGATCAACGGGTAATGTTTCAATTCACAAGGCTGTGAACAAAGCACTCACCTCAGCTTTTTTCCGTCATTATAAACTGCAAAGCAAATTTTCCAGAGTACTACCCACACCTCTTGCCCCATTGACTCATTGACTTATTGACTTATTGCTCCATGGCATTCTTTTACATTAAAGCCCTCCACATCATCTTCGTAGTCACCTGGTTTGCGGGGCTTTTCTACCTGCCGCGCCTGCTGGTGTACCTGGCAGAAACACAACAGAAGACGGAGCCGGAAAAAAGCATCATCACCGCCCAGCTGATGGTGATGACCAAACGCCTTTGGTATGGCATCACCTGGCCTTCGGCCGTGCTCACGCTCATCTTCGGCGGATGGATGTGGTGGCTCTATCCTTCCACCCCTTCCTGGCTGTGGATCAAACTGGCCTTTGTGCTGCTGCTATACCTCTATCACGGATCGTTGCAGGTGATTGTGGGCAAACATGTTCGCGGTCTGTTTCCCTACACCGGCCAGCAGATGCGCATCTGGAATGAAGTACCCACCGTGATACTGGTGGCCGTGGTCATGCTGGTGGTGGTAAAGGAGAACATGAGTCTCGTGTGGGGCCTGGCCGGACTGGCCGCCCTCATTGTTTTGCTCATGAGCGGCATCCGTATTTACAAAGCCATACGCCAGCGGCGGGCCTGATCATACCGCCCGGCTGAAACGCGTAGCATCCACCACGCTTTGGCCGCGCAAAAGGTGCAGGTCGAAGCAGCGGGCAATATTGCGGATGAAATTCCTGCCCAACCCCGTTACCAGTAATCCCCGCTCGTCCCATTCCACCAGGCCGTCCTCTTCCAGCAGGGACAGCGCGGGAAAACTCCAGGCTTCCAATTCGCTGCGCAGCCGCTCCTCAAATACCACCCGGCCACGGCAGCATACATCAAGGATATACCGTCGAAACAACAAATCTTCCTCTGAAAGCACATACCCCTTGAAAATGGCCAGTTCGCCACGCTGGATTGACTGGTAATAATCAGCCAGCTGCTTGTGGTTTTGCACAAAGGCAAAGCCTGCATCGCTGATGCTGCTTACACCCAATCCAATGAGCAGAGAGGTATGCTGCGTGGTATAGCCCATGAAGTTGCGGTGCAGGGTGCCTGCCTGCCAGGCCTGGTATAAAGCATCCTGTGGCAAGGCATAATGGTCCATGCCAATATCGGCATAGCCGGCAGCGGTAAGCAGTTCACGTCCCCTGAGGTAGAGCGCCATTTTTTCTTCCGGAGATGGCAGGTCGCTTTCATCAAACAGGCGCTGACCCCGGCTGGTCCAGGGCACATGCGCATAACTGTAAAAGGCAATACGGTCGGGACGCAGCCTGGTCACCTCGGCTACGGTTCGTTCCAGGCCGGCAAGGGTTTGCCGGGGCAGTCCATAGATGAGGTCGAAATTCACTGATTCAAATCCGATGCGCCGGGCCTCCTCCGTGGCCCGCTCAACATTTTCAACAGGCTGTATGCGGTTGATGATGCGCTGCACCTCAGGGTCATTGTCCTGCACCCCATAACTCACCCGGCGAAAACCCAGCCCGTAAAGGGTTTCGAGGTGGGCCGCGGTGGTATTGTTGGGATGCCCCTCGATGCTCATTTCAGCTGCCGGATGCAGGTCGGCGCCC
>JALOMZ010000173.1 GCA_025455205.1 Chitinophagaceae bacterium
GTAGAATTCCACCAGCGATTTCTCGGCTCCGTTCACCACAGCCGTGTCATAACCAAAAAGCAGGCCACCCAGCGTGGCCACCAGGGTGAGCAGGAGCACATAGGCAGGATTGCCCTGCTGGAAAGAACGCTGGCCGGATGCGCCGGTGTCTATGAATGCCATGATGGTAGTGATTGATCGTTTTTATATTATATTTTTAATATATGCCTATTTTCAGCCGGATAGTCCTGCCATTTAGCCATATTTCATGCTGATCCTGTTCCTTTCCTGATTCTTTGTGGTTCATGCGACCTTGTTTCCGCGCAGCGGAAACCCCTCTGCGCTCTCCCGTTCTCAGCGGTAATTTCTTCCTGTGTTCCTCTGTGTAGTCCTCATGTCCCTCTGTGGTTAAAAAGGCAGATTGCCCTAAATCCCATGGCGGTTAAAATAGTTTCTACTGCCCGATATCCTCCAACCTCCGGCTCTGTATAGCCAATTCCAGCCCCCGCAGTTCTGCCAGTCCGCGCAGGCGGCCAATACCTGTATAACCCGGGTTGCTCCTGCTTTTCTGCAGGTCATCGAGCATCTGGTGACCATGGTCGGGGCGCATGGGAATGGAGCAGCCGCGCTGCCACATGATGTTCACGGCTTCCTTCATCACGGCATACATGTCCACATCACCATCCAGGTGGTTGTCTTCATAGAAATCGCCGTATTCATTGCGGCGGGTGCTTCGCAGGTGCAGGAAGTGGATGCGTTCGCCAAACTGCCGCATCATGCCCACCAGGTCGTTGTCGGGCCGCACGCCGTATGAACCGGTGCAGAAGCAAAGCCCATTGGCCAACGAGGGAACGGCCTTCACCAGGGCTTCCACATCGGCGGCCGTGCTCACCACGCGCGGCAATCCCAGTATGGGGTATGGCGGATCATCGGGGTGGATGGCCAGGCGCACGCCGCAGGCTTCGGCCACAGGCACTATCTCCTGCAGGAAGAGGATCAGGTGCTGCCGTAAGGCTGCCGCATCAATACCATTATACGGTGCCAGGGCTTGTCGGAAATTCTCCAGCGTGAAAGACTCCTCGCTGCCGGGCAGGCCGGCAATGATGTTGCGCACCAGCAGGTGCTTCTCGTCTTCCGTCATGGAAGCATAGCGTGCCCGGGCACGTTCCTGTTCTTCAGCACTGTATTCCGCGACGGCACCTTCACGCTGCAGCATCAGAAGGTCGAAAGCCACAAAGGCGGCCCGCTCAAAACGCAGGGCCTTGCTGCCGTCTTCCACGGTATAGGCCAGGTCGGTGCGGGTCCAGTCGAGCACCGGCATGAAGTTGTAGGTGACCACATAGATGCCGCAGGCCGCCAGGTTGCGAATGGATGTCTTGTAATGCTCGATGTAGGTTGTGAAGTTGCCTGTCCTGGTCTTGATGCCCTCATGCACCGGAATGCTCTCCACCACCGACCACACGAGGCCGGCGGCTTCGATCTCCTGCTTGCGCTTCATGATCTCTTCTACCGTCCACACCTCTCCATTGGGCACATGGTGCAGGGCGCTGACCACACCGGTGCATCCGGCCTGTCGGATATCCATGAGCGATACGGGATCATTGGGACCAAACCAGCGCATGGTTTGTTCGAGCTTGAAAGGGATATGCTTTGCAGCCATTGAAGTTTGTTTTATTGTACATGCCGGCTGTTGCCGGCGTAGATTTGAACAGAGGCGATGTCGGCATCTGTACCGGCCGGCGCCCCAGCAATTTCATGCTTGTTGGCCAGCAGATTCCACAACAAGCCGGAATTTTCTACGCAATCGATTTCACAAGGCAAACCGGCCGACACCAGCAATCACCAGGTAACCCAGCTGCTCGGATCCCGCTGTGGGCATTTCCCTGCCAGCGCGCCGGATTCAGGGAGCCAGCGCCCGGCGAAAGGGTGCTGCCGGCAATCCTTCCGCATTGTACAGATTTGCCCTTGGATTATCAGCCCAGGCGTACCGAATGTACTTCGGGGCGCTCACATCAGAACTTTGGACTTCCACCTGTCCGCCCCTGATAGCAGCCCTGGCGGGAAAGTAACGCTGGTCTTCTCCAGCCAATTCAAATCCATACAGGTATCCATGGGCATCGGGAACCACCAGGCCATGGCGGGTATTGGCAAAAGAAATGATCACCATTGATCCCTCAAGGGCTGCCGCCTGATAACAGGGTCCCTCAGCCACCAGGGTGCTTTCACCATACACATGGCGCCGTGCCAGCAAAGCCAGGCGATGACCCACCGGTTCTTTAGGTTGTGGGTGAATATCGAGCGAATCGCCCACGTCGATGGTTACTGCCAACTGCACGCCAGGCAAAGATGTTGCCTGCTGCTGCGCTTCGCGGATGAGGGCATAGTTACCGGCTGTGCTTGCAGGGCCTTTGAAATTGGGCAGCTGCACCACCAGGAATGGCAATGTACTGTCTTTCCAACTCCTGCGCCAGTCGCGGATCATAGCCTTGAGGTGATCGGCATAATCGCCCGGCCGGCCTACATTGTTTTCCCCCTGGTACCAGATCACTCCTTTGACCGGCATGGACGTAAAAGGATGCACCATGGCATTGAACAGCGAAGCCGGATAGGTATTTGGCCCCTGGCTCAGCATGGGATTCTTGCCGAGATAGCCTGGCTTGAAATGCCAGGTGCCCGCCAGCGACTGTATGCTGGTGGTGGTGGACAAGAACATGTCTTCAGCCTTGCCCGTAAAGCCGCCATAAGACCACAATTTGTACACCTTTACCGCCAACAGGTTGTTGCCTGGCTTCAGCAACGGAGCAGACACTATGTACAACCATTGCCGGCCAGCCTTACGGGGGCCATCTATCTGCTGCCCGTTCACATACAAAACGGCCCGGTTGTGTACCGGTCCCAGGGAGACCACCACCGGTTGGCCTGCCTGTTCAGGCGTAAGTGTAACTTCCTTTTTGAACCAGCCCACCCCTTCTCCTTTGTAACCCAGCTGGTCCCAAACACCTGGCAGGGTAATACTGTCCCAGCCCTGTATGCTGCTATTCAGCTGGTACCATTGCTGCTGCAGTCCCTGATCGGCCAATTCCAGTGAATCGTTCCATAATGCCTGCCTTTTTTGCGTATACGCTGCATAGGCAGCCGGCTCTCCCACCTTTTCGAGGCGCTTCAGTGCGGGGCTGTGCTTTTCCCACTGGCCCATAGCGGCCGCACTCATCCAAGGTTCGATATCCGTTCCACCCCATGCGCTAACCACCAGCCCCAGGGGCACCCCAGCGGCAGGTTGCAGGAAGCGCGCAAAATAAGTGGCCACAGCTGAAAATTGCTGCAGGTCATCGGGCGTACACACTTTCCAGGGCGGCCCCTCTGGCAGGTCGTGCTGCGGCAGCGAAGCCATGAGATGCGGCACAGTAATCAACCGCACCAGCGGGTTGGCCAAACCTGCCACGCTGTCCTTTGGAAGATCCAGGCTTTCAATCTTCCATTCCATATTCGACTGGCCACTGCAGAACCAAACATCCCCAATCATCACATCCTGCAGCTCCACTTCTTTCTTCCCCCGCACATGCAAAGTGTAGGGGCCACCGGCAGGCTGGGGCTTCAGTTGAACAGCCCAACGGCCATCAGCACCGGCAACAGCACTGGCTGTTTGAACACCCAGGGATACGCGCAAGCGCTCCCCTGCTTCTGCCCAACCCCATACACGAATCGGCTGGTTGCGCTGCAATACCATGTGATCAGAAAAGAAGGCAGGCAAGCGAACCGCACCAGCAGATAGCCAGGTCAATGTCACCAACAGAAGCAGCACCCCGCGTAATGTATCATGCCGTGTCAGTTTCAACATATCACTTATTCCTTTTTATTGTTATTAATCAAGCGGCGCCAGATGCATGAGGAACCCACCACCTTTAACCATAACAATCTGCTCTGCATGATCTTTAGCAACCTGTTTTTTTACCATGTGATAGTCAGTGGCAATGCGATCAGCATTCACGCCATCCTGCATCATGTGCAGGGCATAACGGTTCTCTTCTAAAAAACCCAGGTTCACATCTATCCGGCGCTCATGATTGTCTGTGATGCCGGCTACATACCAGTCTCGTCCTTTTCGCCTGGCAATCACAACATACTCGCCATAAGATGCCTTGAGCACTTTGGTCTCGTCCCATACGGTAGGAATTCTTTTGATAAGATCAAGCACTTCGGGCTCCTGCTCATAGGCTGCAGGTGCATCGCACAGCATCTTCAAAGGCTCATGATACAGCACAAACAGGGCCATCTCATTGCTGCGTGTACCCATCACCATCGGCTGATTGAAGAATATGGCGTAGCCTTCAGGATGCGCATTGCGCATACCGCCTGGCGTATAATCCATGGGGCCCTGCAAGGCCCTGGTGAAGGCAAGCATCACCTTGTGCGCCACGGTAGCCTTGGGATCCAGTTTTAACTTGTTGTACTCATTACCGAGCACTGCCTCGTAGTTGATCACATTGGGATAGGTCCGGTGCAGCCCTGTAGGCTTGGCGCATCCGTGAAAATCCACCAGCAGCTTCCGCCTGGCAGCTGCAGCCGCAATCTCTTCATACATGCGCATACCGGTTTGATCTTCCCGCCCAAAAAAATCAGCCTTGATGCCGGCTGCGCCGATGGACGCAAACAGATCAAGCGCCTTGTCCAGTTGTCTGTACAAGGTGTGGCCCGGACACCAAAGCACAACGTCCACCTTTTTTTGCTTGCCATAGGCAATGATCTTCCGGATATCTACTTCCGGATTGAACAGGGTAAGATCATACTTGTCTGTCCAAAGCCAGTCCACAATAATGTATTCCAGACCATGCTTAGCCGCAAAGTCAATGTAGTGGAGGTAAGTCTGGGTATTGATGCCGCCTTTGAAAGGCTGTCCCTTCACCACATAATCATGCCACCAGTCCCAGGCCACCTTACCCGGTTTTACCCAGTCAGCAGTGCCTATAGCAGATGGCCTGGAAAGCTGGTATACCAGGTCGCAATCAGCCAACACCGCATCCTCAGGGGCTACCACCATCAATCGCCAGGGAAACTCAAATTGGCCGGGTATTTTGGCAATGTAGCTGGCCTGTTGGCCAGACAGTTCCGAGTAGTTGCTGAAACCACCCACCTTGTTGACGGTGGAGTATTTCTCAAAACTGCCATTGAGGAAATTCTCATAATCGTTACCCCGGTCGAGGAACAGGGAAGGATAATTGTACAAACCAGCTTCCGTAATAGCTACTTTGACCCCG
>JALOMZ010000174.1 GCA_025455205.1 Chitinophagaceae bacterium
TCGGACATCATGGATATTGCCCGCGAAACCGAAAAAGAAGTGTGGAAGGAAGTGGATTGCCTGCAATGCGCCAACTGCTGCAAGAAAATGACGCCCACCCTCACGGCCAAAGACAAAAAACGCATTGCCGACCACCTGGGCCTGACCGTTCCGGCCTTCACCAAAAAATACCTGGTGTACGACAAAGATGATAAGGACTGGCGCATGCAGCTACAACCCTGCGTATTCCTGGACCTGGACACAAACAAATGCAGCATTTATGAGCACAGGCCCGATGACTGCCGCGGATTTCCCCACCTGGTGAAAGAACCCATGGACAGCTATGTCTACATCCATAAACAAAACATCAAATACTGTCCGGCCACCTACCTGTGGGTGGAGAAAATGATGGAGAAAGTTGAATTCCACAAACACTAAGCATGCTGTCCCATACCCTTATAATCATTCTCGTAACGGCTGCCATTTCCATTTCTGCCTTCAGCAATGGCCGCATTTACAACGACCTGATCATGTATCCCCCGGCCATCCGCAAGGGGCAGTATTACCGGCTGCTCACTTCGGGCTTCATCCATGCCGACTACATGCACCTGATCTTCAACATGCTCACGCTGTGGTTCTTTGGCAAGGTGCTGGAGCAGCAGTATTTCCAGCAATTCGGGAAATTCACCTACCTCATTTTCTACTTGCTGGCCATCACCGTTAGTGATATTCCCAGTTATGTAAAACACCGGTACAACGCCAGCTACGCCAGCCTGGGCGCCTCCGGCGGGGTATCGGCCATGCTCTTTGCCTTTATCATACTGGCACCCTGGTCTACCATCTATATTTTCTTCCTGCCGGTGCCCGCCATTGTGTTTGGGGTGTTATACCTGGTGTACAGCCAGTACATGGCCAACCGTGGCGGCGATAATATCAATCACGATGCGCATTTCTGGGGCGCCGTTTTCGGCATCGTGGGCGTTCTGGTGCTCGACCGGAATGCCATCCCAAGGTTCATAGAACTGATCCAGCGGCCTGAATTCAATTTCTGAGGGAGTCAGACCGTACATGCGCATTATTTCGGCTGAAAACAAATACTAATTTTATTTAATTTGTTTTTCTGATTCGTGAAGACACGAACCAGGGCGGTGGGATGTAGCCTTCGACAGGCTCAGGCTGACAGCTCCGAGTCATGTTGAGCTTGCCGAAACACAGACAGGAAGCGGGTTGTAGCCGATTCACATACTTTAATAGCACAACGCGTTTTGATACATCTCTCTGGTTCCTGAAGACAAGAACCAGTGCATAGACAAAACAAATTCAAATTCATGATGTGACATGGCCAGCATCCCAGCGCAGGTGGAAAACGGCCCGGGTGGAATCTGTCACCCGGTAGCGGTCGTCGAGGCGAAGCCCAAGTACCCATACTATTTTTTTGTTACTTTCCAGCACCCACACTTTTTCCTTATCGGGCTTCGATAGTTTAAGGTCAATCAGCAGTCGCGCCACTTTTTTCTTCTTGCGCAATCCCAGCGGATAGAGGTAATCTCCAGCCTTCCACGGTCGCAGCACCAGCGGATACTGCAGCTGGCCGGCATCCAGCCAGGCCTCATGTACCGAGGCTTTGCGGATGAGGTTCATATCAAATTCGCTCAGGGTGGTCCATGCCAGAGCGCCTGCCGGTGTATTCATCCGTCCTGCAGGTTCTTCCAACAAAATATGCGTGGAGGCCACCGGGGCCAGTGGAGCAACCAGCAGCCAGCGCCGGTGACGTATAATGCGCCAGTCAGCCGCCTGTACAAAGGAACCGCTGTCTGCATGGCACAGCTTCAATACTTCATCCACCTGTCCTTCGCTGAAGCCAAACGGCTTGATCAGTTCCCAGGTGATGGTACGCACGGGTTGTGCCTTTAACAGTGCCAGTACCGGAATCTGCCATTGCCCCTTCACCCGGAGTAACAGCTTCTTTCGATGCAGGCTCACTGCCTGGTGGTACAGCTGCTCTGCCTCTGTGAGCCTGGCCATGGTACCCATCATGTTGCGCAGGGCCGCAGGAAATACACGTTCAGCAGCCGGCACAATCTGCTGCCGGATGAAATTTCGGGTGTAGCGGCTGCTCTCATTAGACGAATCCTCCACCCAGCTGAGTCCGGCACCGGAAGCATAACGGACAATTTCATCCCGGGTAGCATAAATAAGCGGACGTATAATATTTTCCCTCCGGGGGCGAATGCCATGCAGGCCTTCTATGCCGGTACCGCGCATGAGATTGAACAGCATGGTTTCCACCGCATCGTTGGCATGGTGGGCGGTGGCCAGCCGGGTGGAAATACCCTTAGCCTTCAAACCATCCAGTAATTGGCTGAACCATGCATACCGCAGGGTACGCGCGGCCACCTGTATGCTTACCCCCTGCTCATCCGCATAGGCGCTGGTGTCAAAATGCTTCACGTGCAGCGGCACCTGCCATTGATGGGCCAGGCTGCGCACAAACGCCTCATCCCGCTCACTCTCTTCACCCCGCAGCATGAAATTGCAGTGGGACATTTCGAAAGGGATGCCCGATTGCAGCAGCAGGTGGCCCAGTACCACCGAATCCACGCCGCCGCTGATGGCCAGCAGCACGCGGGTACCGGGCGGGATGAGCTGTTCTGCTCGGCAGAAGGCCCCAAAAGAAGTAAGGAGGTCTTGCGGCAATGTATTCAATTAATAATCCGTGAGGTCTTCCCAGGCAGCCTGGAGTTCATTGTAGGCGTGGTTGTCGCCCGCTGCCCGGGCCTGTTTCATGCCCTGTTCGTAGGTCTGAATGGCATTATCCTTTTCCCCCAGGCGCTCCAGCAGCTTGGCCAGGTGGTAATAACTGCCCACATATCCGGGGTTCTGTGCCAGCAGGTTTTCGAAGAGCCGGCGGGCTTCCAGTTCCTCGCCCAACTTGATGTATTCCAGCGCCAAAGCATGCTGTAAAAAACTGTCGCCGGGCTGGGCCTGGAGGTATTCCCTGAGTTTGTCTATCCTTTGCATTTTCCGTAATAAAAAATCCTCAAAATTTGCCGGCCGGTTGATGCCGGCGCCACTATATTTGCAAATAGTTGCATAAACAACTATTTTTAGAAAATCAATTTGTTGCCATATGAAAATTCTGGTGTGTATCAGTAAAACGCCCGACACCACGGCAAAAATAGCCTTCACCGACAACAACACGAAGTTTGCCGATGCCGGGGTGCAGTTTATTGTGAATCCTTACGACGAATGGTATGCCCTGGTGCGTGCCCTGGAACTGAAAGAAGCCGGACTGGCCAGCCATGTTACGCTGGTGACCGTGGGGGGTGCCGATGTGGAACCCATCATCCGCAAGGCCCTGGCCATTGGCGGTGATGATGCAGTACGGGTGAATGCCGACAGCGCCGACAGCTTCTTTGTGGCCAGCCAGATTGCGGCGGTGGCCAGCGAAGGGGGGTACCAACTGGTGCTCACCGGTAAGGAAACCATTGACTACAACGGCAGCAGCATAGGCGGCATGGTGGCCGAGCTGCTGGATATGCCCTATGTGAGCCTGGCCACCAAACTGGACCTGGCCGGCAACATGGCCAGCATGGTGCGCGAAATAGAAGGCGGCGAAGAAAAACTGGAATGCGCCCTGCCGCTGGTGGTGAGCTGCCAGAAGGGCATGGCCGAACAGCGCATCCCCAACATGAAGGGCATTATGGGTGCCCGCACAAAGCCATTGACCGTTAAAGAACCCGTTGCCGTGGACGCCCTCACCAGTGTAGTGGGCTTTGAGCTGCCGCCTGCCAAAACAGGTGTCAGGCTCGTGAGCGCCGACCAGCCCGAAGAACTGATCAGGCTGCTGCACGAAGAAGCAAAAGTCATATAATACAGGGAGTTTAGCCCTGGCAGACCTTTGCGAAAGCCCTCCATTTACATTAACAAATTTTCAAATTCCATTCCATGGTACTCATATTCGCCGAACAGGCCGACGGACATATCAAGAAAGCTTCCCTGGAAGCAGTATACTATGGCAGCAAGCTGGCTGCCCAACTGGGTACAGCTGCCGAAGCGGTAGTGCTGGGCAGCGCCGATGCTGCACAGCTGGCCGCCCTGGGCCAGTATGGTGCACAAAAAGTGCATCACGACAACAATACCGCATTCGATCAATTTGACGCACAGGTTTATACCCGCGCCCTGGTGGCCCTGGCACAGCAATGTGGCGCCACCGTGATCGTATTTTCCAGCAACACCACCGGCAGGGCCCTGGCACCGCGGCTCAGCGCCCGCCTGAAAGCAGGCCTGGTAAACGGCGCCATCAGCCTGCCTGATACCAGCAACGGTTTTGTAGTGAAGAAGAATGTATTCAGCGGCAAGGCGTACGCCCAGGTGAACCTCCTCACCGAAACCAAGATCATTGCCATCAGCCCGAACGCCTTTGGCGCCACTGCCGGCACAGGCAGCGCCGAAGTGGTGGCGGCACAGTTGCCTTCCGCAGGCGGCCGGATCAGGGTAACCGGCGTAGAAAAAGTGAGCGGCACCGTGCCCCTGGGCGAGGCGGAACTGGTGGTGAGTGGCGGCCGTGGCCTCAAAGGACCCGAGCATTGGGGCATCGTGGAAGACCTTGCCGGTGCCCTGGGCGCATCGCTGGCCTGCAGCCGCCCGGTGGCCGATGCCCACTGGCGCCCGCATCACGAACACGTGGGCCAAACCGGTGGCGCCATTGCCCCCAACCTCTACATTGCCATTGGCATCAGCGGTGCCATCCAGCACCTGGCGGGTGTAAACCGCAGCAAGACCATTGTGGTGATCAACAAAGACCCGGAAGCACCTTTCTTCAAAGCCGCCGACTACGGCATCGTGGGCGACGCTTTCGAGGTGGTTCCCAAACTCACCGAAGCCGTTAAGAAAATGAAGGGGCTGGCCTGAGGCCCCGAGAATCAAAAGGAATATATGAAAGCCATACCAATGCGGTGTGGCTTTTATTTTGGCATGACCCGTACATGCGTAATCAGCACATCAACGGAAAATCCCAAAATGGAAAATCCCAAATTCCAGAAGGCGCCCCCATAGCCTATTGCCTATTCCCCTATTGCCATTTCAAATTCATTAGCACATCCTTAGGACATTCTTCCAGGTTGCTGCAGCGTTTGCATGGTCCATTTTCTACAATAATGTCAGCCCTTCGGGCTTCGTGCAT
>JALOMZ010000175.1 GCA_025455205.1 Chitinophagaceae bacterium
CCATACAGATTGCTGCACATAGGGTATTCCATGCCTTTTGGCCAGGGCCTTTACCAGGGGCTGGGCCTTTCGGTACTGCAGCATGGTAAGGTCGGGCCACAGGTGGTGTTCTATCTGGTAGTTGAGGTATCCGTGCAGGAAGTCGTTGAGGTTGGAGCCGGTGTTAAAATTGACCGATCCGGCAATCTGCCGGAAATAGAACTGTTCCTTGTCCTGCAGGGGCGTATCAAAGCGGTAGACATCATCACCGGTGTGGTTGGTTACAATCACGGCAAAGCTGTGCAGGTTGGTGAGCATTTCTGCACCCAGTATGTTGATGAGTACAAACAAGGCCGCCTGTTCAGAGATCAGCAGGAATAACCCGGGTATCAGCATAAAATGGATCAGCACGTAATTGCGGTACCAGGCATTCAATGTATTGCCGGAATAGTAGATGAATTTCCAGGTCATAGCCATAAGCGCAATCAGGAAAACCTTAACTGGTGCGGGCCAGGACTTCTGTCGCAGCCATTCCAGGTTTCGTTCCACCAGGTCGGGGTCTGTGTGTTCTCCCAGGTAATAATGATGCAGGTGGTTGTGTTCATGGCTCCAGGCGGGTGGCCAGATCCAGTCGGGCCAGTCGATCCATCTGCGCCAGCCCCTGGCAAACTGCTGACTTGTATGGCGGCGGGCCACCCCGGGAATATGGTCGTAGCCACGATGCAGGATATGATGCGCCATCATGGTCCAGCTGCCCGTTTTGTATTGGCTGATGAGCAGGGCCGAAAACGGATTTGGTATGATCCAGGCGGTAGCCATCCCCACCAGGCCACAACTACGGGTCCAGCGCTCCATTTTTGCCAGGTGCTGCAGATCGGCAAGTCCGGCTTCCTGCCTGACCGCCTGCCGGATGGCATTCAGTTCTGCCTTGAGGGTATAGCCCATTTGTAGCCAATGCGTGGGTGAAGCCATGAAGGTAGGGATGCCTGCAGCAAATAAGCCATGTGCTGGCCCTGGAGTCAATAGCCGGCAGGGTTTATCGCGTGCCCCGCTCATCCAACTTGCGGTCCATTCATCCCAATGACGGGTTTGACCTGTAACAACCGGGAGCCCCAACCGTATCGGGTAAAACACACTCGTTTATGAAAAAAATGCTATTTGCCGGGGCGCTGTCTGTTCTGGCCATGTACACCTTCTCGCAGCAAACGGTTTACGATGCGCATGCGGAGCAGCGCGCGGTAAAGCCATTTACCGCTATTGAAGCTTCGGCTGGCATAGAAGTGCTGATAACCCCTGGCGACAAAGAAGCGCTGGCGGTAAGTTCATCAGACCCTGAACTGGCAAAATATATCATTACCGAGGTGGAAGGGGAAACCCTGAAAATCAGGATCGATCCCATCTGGAAATGGGGCAACAAAACACGGAACTGGCGCGTAAAAGCCTATGTTTCGTACCGCCAGTTGCATAAGGTAAAGGCCAGCAGCGGCGCCATCGTGAAAGGAGAGATAAGGGCCGGTGCGCTGGCCCTGACATCAAACAGCGGCGCTGTTATGAACCTGAAAGGCGTTGCTGAGAAACTGGAGGTAGATGCCAGCAGCGGGGCCGTATGCAAGGGATACGACCTCAAAACGGATTTCCTGGTGGCCGATGTGAGCAGTGGGGCCAATGTGCAGGTTACTGTAAACAAGGAAGTGGATGCCGAGGCCAGCAGCGGCGCCATGGTTACTTTTAAGGGGCAGGCCCTGATCCGGAATATCAATGTGAGCAGCGGTGGAAACGTAAAGAAAGTGCAATAGCCAGGCGCATAAGATGAAGCCGGTAGCCTGCAGGCGGTGAATACGCCCGCAGGCTATCTATGTTGAATGACGTTCTGGCTGCGTATGTGCAGGGCCTTGTATGTGTGACCCAAACCTGGCCATCAGTCGCTTTCCTCCAGGTGGAAATGCTGGTGGTGTGCACCCGCGGCAATATGCAGGGCAAAGCAGGCAATGGCAGTATCTTTCAGCAGGCTGACATAGGCCACCTGGCGCATTTCTTCATCGCCGGCATCCAGGAAATTGGGCAGGTGAATGGCTACTACAAAAAACAGCAGCATCACCGCCAGTATGTAGCCGGTGAACTTCACATACTGGTTGGTCAGGAAGGAAAGCCCCACCAGAACAAAAGCACCGCCAACAATGTAGGCCCACATGATATTGCCCAGCCAGTTGGGCGGCAGGTAAACAAACAGGTTGCGGGGATTAAGGATATGGTAAATCCCCAGCAGAATGAGTACCACGGCCAATGCATAAATGGCGAATCTTGATACAATGTGGTATTGTTTCATATAATGAGACATTTGAATGCAAAAGTTATGGACAATTATCCATGCAAACCATGACAAAATGCAGAAAATGGGCTGCCATCGGCATGCGCCTCTGTCTGGTGTGATTCCGGCAAATGCCGGTCCAGTATCAGTTGGCTACCGGAGGCCGGGGCCTGGAAGCTACCCGGGTGCATGCAACGCTTACAGCTCATGGCCGCAGTACTTGCAGAAACGGGCATCCTGGTCGTGGCCTTCCCGGCCGCAGGATTTGCATACCTGCAGGCTGTCCTTTCGCTGCCGCACAGACCGGGTCATTTCTGAGGTTACTATACCCGTGGGAACGGCAATGATGCCATAGCCAATGAGCATGATGATGCCGGCCACGAATTTGCCTAAGGGGGTCACGGGCGATATGTCGCCATACCCTACAGTAGTGATGGTTACAATGGCCCAGTAAATACTGTCCGGTATGCTGTTGAAACCGTTCTGTCCGTGTTCCACCAGGTACATCACAGAGCCCAGGATGATCACAATGGTAAACACCGCCAGCATGAAGATGGCGATTTTCTTGATGCTGGCCTCTATGGCGTGTCGCAGAAAACGGGCTTCACCTAAAAACTGGTGCATGTTAAAGATGCGGAAGATCCGCAACAGCCGCAGGGCCCTCAACACCATGAGTGCCTGTGTGCCGGATGCCACCAGGCTCAGGTAAGTGGGCAGAATGGATAGCAGGTCTATTAAGCCTAAAGGGCTGGATGCATATAAACCGGGGCGGGCCACCGTTGCCAGTCGTAGCAGGTATTCAGCGGTAAACAGGATAGTGAATATCCATTCAAGGGTATAGAAAAACTGACCATAACGCGCATGCAGGGAAGCCACACTATCCAGCATCACCACCAGCACGCTGGTGAAAATCATCACCAGGAGGATGATGTCAAATGCTCTTCCGGCCCGGGTTCTGCTTTCAAATATGATCTCGTGCAGCTGGTCGCGCCAGTGTTTTATGTTGCTTGCAGCCATGTATCAGGTGCTTGTTTCTAAAGTTAGGGTAATTAAGCGGCAACTGTTGCAGGCATCAGGCTTTAAGCCAATCGATTCAACCCAAAGTCTGCGGAATCAGTACATGCATGCTTCACAGTGGCACAACCTGTTTTATCATGGTATTCATGAAGCAATATGGTCTTGCTTTGATGGTGGTGGTAGTTTTGGCCATCATCCTGATAGCTTTTCTCATCAAGGCAAATAAGCGGCACAGGAAAAGCTTGCAACAACAACTGGATCATGAAGGCGCTTCTCTTTACATACGTTCCGGCCGGGATGCCGAAGAGCCAGAGGTGGATAATGAATAACCGGATTATTCAGGCTGATTCCTGCCAGTCAGAAGCAGATTTGCCATGCCCGGCTTCAGCCGGGTCCTGCCTGGCATGTGCGCAGGAAGCATAAGGGATCCAGTTCATCTGGTCGGGCTGCCAGATCTCAATATATTCTTTTCCGGCTTGCAGCTTGTAATCGAATTTGGGATTTTCCAGGGCTATGTAGCCGGGATAGAAATATTCCTTTCCGCTCTGGGCCGCATGACGCACGCTCTCCAGGTATAACAGCAGACCCAGGCTGTACTTTCGGTAATCAGGATGGAAGAAGGTAAGGATACCGGCCGCGCTGCTCAGGCCTTCATCAAAATAGCTTGCCCCCACAAGTCTGTTGCCGTCGCGCACCTGCCACATGCGGGTGGGGAAGAAGTTATGTGGTTGCTGGTCTTGCAGGTATGCCTGGGCAGAAGCACTGGATTCGAAGTCAATGGAGGCCCGGTAACGGGCGTACAGCTCCTCTGTTTCGGCATTGAGGGTGGCGGGCATCAGCGAAAAGCGGAACCGGCGATTCTGTTTCAGCAGTTTGAGATGCCGGCTGCCGGGTGTCCACCGGCCCAGGGCCACACGGGCCCACAATACTTCAAATACCTCTGTCTCGCTGAGGTGTACATACCGCGTGGTAAATACGTGCTGCGACATGCGGTACCAACCCATGGCCAGCAGGCCATCCATGAAGGCCGGATCCAGTGGCTGCTGCAACGGTATGTAGTACATGGCGGCAAAAATAAGGTTCCGCTTTGTCAGACATGCACAATGCGGAGGCCACAACGGAATGCAGGCCGGTTCTTGAACGGCGATAGGGGGCGTTAAAACCACCGCTGGAAAAACCGCCAGGCATTATCGCAGAAAATATTCCGGATGAGGAGGTCGGCGCCAATGCGGTTAAAGCTGTTCCGGAGCCGGTGCCCCTGCTGCGTGAAGTAGTTGTATGCGTGCCGCTCCAGGTAGGCGGCCAGCTCATGATACTGCTCCACGGTCCAGAATGAATTTAGCGGATCCACCAACCCATCGTAATCAGATCCTATGGCGAGGTGTCCCCAGGCGTACAGGCCATGATCATCCAGCAGTTCGCCTATGTATTGGATCTGCTGCCACAGCAGCGCGCTGCGGTAATGCATGGCTTTGTGCCTCCATACCGGATTGGGGGTCGATTGGAGTGTTTGGTCGTTGGCAATGCGGCGTTCATCAAGCTGCAGCCCCATGATGCCATCCGAAGCAGCCATGGCCAGAATTTCATCGTCGTAAAAATTGATCTCATTATGATCCAATGCGGATGCTGCGCCTCCGACCGGAGTTTCCAAAGGCTGTATGAAGCGGTTGCCCAATTCCGGGTAGCGGCTTTCGGTGGCGCCGTGATGGGGAAGGCCATTAGCCACTCCATGGCTGATGATCACCGGCATCTGCTGCGCTGTTTGATCTTTTAGCCATTGCAGCCATTCCCGGCGTCCGGCTGCGCTCATGTGTTTAATGTCAATGAAGATGCGCCGGCCCAGCTGCTCATCTGCCAGCAGTTCCAGCACCTGGCGGCCCAGTGGGGTGATGCCTGTGCCCAGGCCCTCCTCCTGATTAACCAGGCGTGCTATGGGATTGCGCAGGCTACGCGCATGGCCACAAAGATGGTTGTAGAAGTGATGGCTGAACGTAACAAACCAGGGCGCCTGGGGCATTTGCTTGAGGGCCAGGGTTCTTTGCAATACCAAAGCCTCGTCAACCGGCTGCTCGGTGCCCGTACCCAGAATATGCAAGCCTTCCACAGAGGGTATCAGGCAAATAATCATCTGATGGCTGGCACGCGAG
>JALOMZ010000176.1 GCA_025455205.1 Chitinophagaceae bacterium
GGATCAACGACTTCGACAACAACGGCATTGCCGATAAGATCTACACGAAGAGCATACAAGGCAAGGATAAACCTGTATTCCTGAAAAGGGAACTGACCGAACAGGTGCCCTCCCTTAAAAAACAAAACCTCCGGCACCAGGAATTCGCCACCCGTTCGGTGCAGGAACTGGTGCCCCTGTCCAATATGTCGGGCACCATTACGCTCACGGCCAACACATCCGCCTCCATTGTGGCTTACAGCAATGGCCAGGGGCAGTTTGAGGTGCAGGAGCTGCCGGTGTTCACGCAGTTGTCCAACATGTGTGCTATTGCCATTGGTGATCTGAATGCCGACGGCCGCAGCGATATCCTTCTGGGCGGCAATCACTTCAGCATGCTGCCCCAGTTCTCCCGCCTGGATGCCAGCTATGGACAAGTGCTCATGAACCGCGGCAAACGCCGGCTGGAATGGGCAGAACCCGCTGTTTCTGGCTTGTCCATACGCGGGGAAATACGGGATATACAGCCCCTGCAAATGAAAACCGGTAAAGGCTGGCTCTATTGCATCAACAATGAAAAGCCGGTGCTCATGATGACCAAACCAACTGCAGCAGCCAGGCCAAAATAGCCTGACCACATAGTCTCAATCAGGCAATCATCCTCAGAAAATGGGATAGCAGAAGCGCGTTAGCCACTTCGTCGTATCTGCCGTGGCCCGCCGGTCGGTAAGCAATACCTGGTATGGGATGGCCGGTGAAGTAAGGCGATAGTCATTGCGGTATTCTTCAAAATTACGGAACAGCTGCGGCAGGCTGACCGGCCCGGCTTTCACCTCCGCCACCAGCAGATTTCCCCGCACCAGCCGCTTCAGTTCGATGTCCTTAGAAGCGGGTAATACTTTATTGGTGGGGATACCCACCATTACCTTGAAAGTACTGTCGTCTTCCTGGTTCACATGCAGCATAGGCGGGTTGGTTTCAAGCCCTCCCTGGCCTGCAATATGCGCCCGAACCTTGTCGATCAGCAAGTAGATCTCCTCCGTAGACGGATAATGATTCAATTCAGCACGGGTGGCCATCACCACGGTGTCCGTTACCCGCGAATGCACGGGAGCCGAGCCATATACTTTCTCCGGATCAGAGAAAAACAGGCTCATGCTGTTGACCAGGCTGGTCATCTGGTCGGCCAGCCTCCTGGCTTTGCTGAAAGCCAGCACCTTGCTCACCGGGTTGTTGCCCGATGGTACCCGGCAACTCCATTCAAGTCCCGCAGAATCATAATTGATGAAATACGATTCCAGTACAGAAGTGATGGTATCGTCAGTACCCTGCAGGTCTATCACGGCCGCCGTTGGCGTGGGTGTGGCCCACTGCAGACGGTAATTCACCATTTTAAAGGGACGTTCGCCCTTGTTTTCCCAGGGCCACCATTGCTGCCACTGGCTACTGTCCACAATCATACGGTATACAGCAGGCTGCGCCGCCGGAAACGTGATGCCATATCCTACCCTGATCTCCGCCGGAATGAACACCTGTATCCCCGCCAGGATCAGCACAACCAATGCCATGAACAACCATAAAGCCTTCTTCATAAACGGGAGGAAATTTCAGACGTGCAACATAAAAAACTAATATCAAAAACGAGCTGCATTTTCCGGCATTAACCAACAGGCAGACACCACAATCGTTGCCGGAACCGCAACAGGGAAAGCTATGCTGTTTGCTGGAGTAAATTCCTCGTGACATTGCACAACAAACGACCAGACATAACGGTTTGCCATTATTTTCGTACTTCACCGATGCTGCCCCAATCGTCCATCCACTGCTGCCCCCCTTCGGCAAAAACCTTGTTGCCCATGTTGCCTGTGCTGGCTACTCTGAAAGCCAGACATACCTGGCTGGTGCTCATGCTGGGCAGCATCCTGTTTGCGGCCTGTGGTACTGCTGAAAATGAAACAGCAACCACCCAGGATGCCTTTTCCTTTACGCTGCGCACTGCCAATCAAACAGGCCTGCATTTTGCCAACAAACTGGAGCCCACGGCCGCCTTCAACATGTTTACCTACATGTACTTCTACAATGGCGCCGGGGTGGGTGTGGCAGATTTCAACCAGGACAGCCTGCCGGATATTTTCTTCGCAGGCAACCAGGTGCCCAACAAACTCTTCCTCAACAAGGGACAGCTGCAATTTGAAGACATCACCCAGGCCGCCGGTATCCGGCACGACAGCGCCTGGAGCACCGGCGTGAGCATTGTGGACATCAACAACGACAACCTCCCGGATATCTATGTATGCCGGGCCAGCCAATACGAAGGCCTCAAAGGCAAGAACCTGCTGCTGGTATGCCAGGGCATCCGGAACGGCATCCCCATTTTCAAAGATGAAGCCGCCGCCTATGGCATCGACTTCCAGGGCCTGAGCACCCAGGCCGCCTTCTTTGATTACGACCTCGATGGCGACCTCGACCTCTTCCTCATGAACCATGCCCCCAGCCATGTGGGGCGCTTTGCCGAGCGCAGCCGCTACCTCAATACCTACGACTCCCTCAGCGGCGACCGCATGTACCGCCGCGATGGCAACCGGTACACCGACGTAACCCGCACCTGTGGTATCCAGAGCAGCGCCATCAGCTATGGCCTGGGCCTGGCCGTGGGCGACATCAACCTCGACGGCTGGCCGGATATTTATGTAGGCAACGACTTTCACGAAAACGACTACTGCTACATCAACAACCGCAATGGCACTTTCACCGACCAGGTAGAATTGCGCACCCGCCATACCAGCCAGTTCACCATGGGCGTGGACATAGCTGATGCCACCAACGACGGATTTCCCGAGATCGTGTCGATGGACATGCTGCCGGCAGACCATTATATGCAGAAACGCAGCCTGGGCGAAGACAACTACGACATCTTCGATATGAAGCTGCGCTATGGCTACCACCCCTACTTCACGCGCAACAACCTGCAGCTCAACCGCCGCAACCAGTTCTTCAGCGAAACAGGTTATTACAGCGGCATCGCTGCCACCGACTGGAGCTGGTCATGCCTCTTTACAGACTTTGATAACGACGGCTGGAAAGACCTCTTCATCAGCAACGGCATACCCAAGCGCCTCAACGATATAGACTGGGTCAACTTTATCTCGCAGGAACAGATGCAGCAAAAGCTGAACACCACCGGCCTCACCAAAGAGGATTTTAGAGTGATCGAACAGTTTCCTGAGATCAAGCTGAGCAACTATTTCTACCGCAACAAAGGGCAGGCTTCGTTTGAAGAAAGAAATGCCGCTGTAAAGAACAACCTGCCCACCTTCAGCAATGGCGCGGCTTATGCCGATTTCGACAACGACGGCGACCTGGACCTGGTGGTCAACAATATCGAAGACGAAGCCATGCTCTACGAAAACACGCTGGCAGCAGCCCAGCGCAATGCTTCCGTCAGCATCCGCTTCAGCGGGCCGCCGCAGAACACGCAAGCCACGGGCGCCCGCCTGCTCCTGTTTGCCGGTCAGGAGATCCGCAGTTATGAACACTATCCCGTGCATGGCTTTCTCAGCAGCATGCAGGTACCCATGCATGTAGGCATGGCCAACACCCGCGTGGATTCGGCACTGGTGGTTTGGCCCGACAACAGCTACCAGCGCATACGCCTGCAGGCCGGCACCACGATGCACCTGGCCTGGCAAAAAGGCCTGCCACCCTTTGATCCGGGCCTGATAGCCCGCTTTTACCCGCAGCCCGCCTTTGCTGTGGAAGACCTGGCCGCACAAACAGGCCTCAGCTATGAACACACCGAAAACCTGTACCGCGAGTTCAACCGCGAGCCGCTGATGCCCCATCTCACCAGTACCGAAGGTCCCGCCCTGGCCGTGGCCGATGTAAATGCCGATGGGCTGGATGATGTGTTCTTTGGCAGTGCCCGCGATTTCAAAAGCGCCCTCTTCATGCAACAACCCCATGGGCGTTTTATGCAGGTTGTACAACCATCTATTGACGCCGATAGTGTATTTGAAGACGTGGATGCCCAGTTTGCCGATGTAAACAACGACGGAGCGCCCGACCTGCTGGTGGCCAGCGGGGGAAATGAATTTTACGGAGAGTCGCCTTATTGCCAGCCCCGCCTCTACCTCAACGATGGCAAAGGACAGTTTCGCCGCCAGCCCGATGCCTTTGCCGGCATTTACTGCGTGGCCGGCACCATAGCCGCCGCCGATTTCGACAGAGACGGTTTCACCGATGTTTTTGTTGGCGCACGCGCCGAACCCTTTGCCTACGGCATTACGCCCCGCAGTTACCTGCTGAAGAATGATGGCAGAGGTCGTTTCACAGACGTTACCGGCCAGGCAGCACCGCAACTGCAACAGGCCGGCCTGGTGAAGCAGGCCCGCTGGCACGACCTCGATGGCGACAGCGATGCCGACCTGCTGCTCAGCCTATACTGGCAGGCACCGGTAGCATTCATGAATGATAAAGGGAAGCTCATCCGGCAGGAGCTGGTGTCCGGCAACGGGTTCTGGAATTTCATGCTGCCCTTCGATGCCAATGGCGATGGGCACATTGACTTACTTGCCGGCAACCTGGGGCAAAACAGCCGTTTCCGGCCCAGCCCCAAAGAACCCGTAACCATGTATGTGGGCGACTTCGATAACAATGGCCGCAAAGAACAGATCCTTACCTACTACCTCGGCGGAAAGGAAGGCCTCTTTGCCGGTAAAGAAGAGCTGCAGCGCCAGCTGCCGGGCCTGAAGAAACAATACCTGTATGCCGAAGCTTTCGCCAAGGCAAGGCTGGATGAGATATTCAGCCCTGCACAGTTGTCGGCAGCAGAAAAACGCACCCTGACGCAGCCCGCCAACGGCTTCCTCATCAACAATGGCAAGGGTGACTTCCGGTTTCAGCCCCTGCCCTGGCTGGCACAGCTCAGCAGCTATTTCGACGCCGTGCCCGTGCATGCCAATGCCGACAGCCTGCAGGACCTGCTGCTGGTGGGTAATTTCAACGACAACAATATCCAGCTGGGCCGGAACGATGCCGACTACGGCATGCTGCTGCTCAACCGGGGCCAGGGAAACTTTGAATGCGCCAGCCTCCATCCCTACGTGCTCATTGGGGAAAGCCGCCGCGTGCGGGCCATCACGGTGGGGGGCCGCAAAGCATTTGTGATAGC
>JALOMZ010000177.1 GCA_025455205.1 Chitinophagaceae bacterium
CATGTCTGTCTGCCAGGTGGAAGAGTCCACCAGCAGGCGTTCGAGGCTGCCGGCAAAAGGCAGTATGTCTTTTTTGTCGATGCGTGTGCTCATGAGCACCAGCTCCCGCGGGCTTTTCAGGGGCTGCAGGATGGCTGACAAATCAGGCTGGTCAAGATTGGTGATAGTGAGCTTTTTGATCTGCGGGTTGTTCACCAGGAAATTGGGGGTGATGTAAATGGTATCTGTTTCTTCTGGTTGCATGGCCAGTTGCTCCAGTGCCGGCAGGGCTGGCAGGGGGGCGTGCAGGAGCAGGGTGTCGGCCTCCAGATGCAGTACCAGGTGTTGCAGTTGTGGCTCGGCAGCCAGCAGGTTGGTTTGTCCGGGTTGCAGGTGAAGCATCAGGAAGGCAGGATCAAACCATTGCAGCAGGGTGGCCAGCTGTTCCTGTTGCATACTGTCAACCATCAGGTTGAGCCGGGGCTGCAGGGAGGCAATGTGCTGCAGGGCCTTACTGTGGCGGTTCACCCAGGCGCCATTTACGCCCAGGATGCGCAGGCGGCGGATGCTGGCGGTGTCCATGCTGGCCAGGATATCACCTGCTGCCGTATCGGATTCGGGTGCCAGGCCGGCCACCTCGCCATTCAGCCACAACAGGCCGTCTTGTTCGGTGAACCGAACGGTATGGTCAGGACCCGCCATGCTGTCGTTCCAGGGCAACACCCATCCGCCAATAGCCACCAGGTCGCCGGGGGCTACCGTGAAGGCACCGGCTGAAACCGGGGTGGACTGCGAACTGTACAGGATATTCGACTTGGTAAAATTGGCGATACCCTCATTTCCATATAGCTGCACCACGGCATATTCTTCAGTTGGGCGGGGTGCGGTCGACTGCTTGCAGCTCAATGCCAGGAGTACCAGCAACAGGCTGGCGAGCCGGTCGGGCAGACATCGGTAAAGCCAGTGTGGCAGGATTTTTTTCATGACTCACATGGCGATGAGTCGCCATTCTCATAAAGTTACACCTATTTATTAATGCCCGTTATCCGGCCACTCGCGGCCGGTGGCCACCTTTGGCCAAGGCATTTGTCCACTTTTTGCAGGCAGCCACCCCTGCTTTCCCGGTCAACCGTTACATTTGCGCAATTTTGTAGCAACATGCCCAGAGATACCTCCATCCAATCGGTACTGATTATTGGCTCCGGCCCCATTGTTATCGGCCAGGCCTGTGAATTCGATTACAGCGGCAGCCAGGCCGCCCGCAGCCTCCGGGAGGAAGGAGTGAAGGTGATCCTCATCAACAGCAATCCGGCCACCATTATGACCGACCCCATGATGGCCGACCGGGTATACCTGCTGCCCCTCACCGTGGAGAGTATCGAGCAGATCCTGCAGGAAAACGAGATCGATGCCGTGCTGCCCACCATGGGTGGACAAACAGCCCTCAACCTGGCCAAGGAAGCCGAAGAACTGGGCATTTGGAAACAATACAATGTGCGCCTTATAGGCGTTGATATCAAGGCTATTGACAAGGCCGAAGACCGCGAGCAGTTCCGCCAGTGGATGATACAGCTGGGCGTGCCCGTGGCGCCGGCCAAAACGGCCAACAGCTTCCTGGAAGGCAAGGAGTTTGCCCAGGAGATCGGTTTTCCGCTGGTGATACGCCCCTCTTTTACCCTGGGCGGTACAGGCGGCGGCTTTGTACACAGCAAGGAATACCTGGATGAAGCCCTCAACCGCGGTCTCAATGCCTCACCCATCCATGAAGTGCTGGTGGAGAAGGCGGTTCTGGGATGGAAGGAATTTGAACTGGAACTGCTGCGCGACAATGCCGACAACGTGGTGATCATTTGCACCGTGGAGAACTTCGACCCCATGGGCGTGCATACCGGCGACAGCATTACCGTGGCCCCGGCCATGACCCTGAGCGATACGGCCTTCCAGTTGATGCGCAACACCGCCATCATGATGATGCGTGACCTTGGCAATTTTGCCGGCGGCTGTAACGTGCAGTTTGCCCTCAATCCTGCCACGGAAGAGATCATCGCCATCGAGATCAACCCCCGCGTAAGCCGCTCTTCGGCCCTGGCATCCAAGGCCACCGGCTACCCCATTGCCAAAATCGCGGCCAAGCTGGCCATTGGCTACAACCTCGATGAACTGAAGAACCAGATCACCCAGTCCACCTCTGCTTACTTTGAGCCGGCGCTGGATTATGTGATCGTGAAGATCCCCCGCTGGAACTTCGACAAGTTCAAGGGGGCCGACGATACCCTGGGCCTGCAAATGAAGAGCGTGGGCGAAGTGATGGGCATCGGCCGCAGCTTCAACGAAGCCATCCAGAAAGCCTGCCAGAGCCTGGAGAACGAGGCCGTGGGACTGGGCTATTATGGCAAGAGCCTGATGCATGCCGAAGAACTCCTGGAATACATCAAGATCCCCAAGTGGGACCGCATCTTCCGCATCAAGGATGCCCTGATGCTGGGTGTGTCCATCAAAAGTATTGTGGAAGCCACCCGCATCGACCGCTGGTTCATCTACCAGATCCGCGAACTCTGCAAGATAGAGAAGGAGATTGGAAAATACACTATCGACACAATTCCGAAAGAGTTAATGTCTGAAGCCAAAAAAGAGGGCTTCAGTGATGAGCAGATAGCCCGCATCATGCGCAATTGTACGGCCGATGAAGTGTATGAGAAGCGCAAGGCCTGGGGCATAACCCGCGTATACAAGCTGGTGGATACCTGCAGTGCTGAGTTTGAGGCCAAGACGCCGTACTACTACAGTACGTTTGAAGGCTGATGCCTGTAGCCGCTGGCTAAGGATAATGAAGAATGGTGCGTTTCAGGACGCGCCATTTTTTTTGATAAGTCAATAAGTGAATAGGTCAATAAGTGAATGAGCGAATAGGTAACAGGTAATAGGGCCTGTAGTTTGCAGTGGGCAATTGGCAGTTTGCAAAGGGGGACGGCGACTTTACGTCATTCCGACGAAGGGAGCCTTGCACCGACCCTTGGCGTCGGTGGAATCTCCTCATGAGAGAATCAGCATTATCCCAATCTCAACATTAACCCGGCAGAAAGGAGCTGTACGCAACGCTTCATTTTGAACATCCGAAGCCAATTTGCAGCTTGCAGAGGGATGCGGATTGAGTATCAGGAACCGCCTGACATAGGAGGTGAATGTAACCGTTTAAAAGGTTTAAGGGTTTAAGGAAGTTCTATCCCTGCAAAAACAGCCGGTTACAGATCGGGGAAGCGTATGCTACAGAGCTTAAACTTTTAAACCTTTAAACCCTTACACCTATCAGGCACCCCCCCGTCTCCAAATCCTACCTGCCAGTAGCTGCGCACCTTGCAGGAGGGCAATTTCTCCGGACTCCGGACTATCGGCTCCGGACTGGCGGACTTCCGGTCTTCCGGTCTTTCGGACTTTCCGACTTCAATAAATCCCTTTTACCACCCCATCCGCTTTCCGGATGAAGTAGAGTTTCTTGTTTTCGAAGTAATCGGTCTGCGGCTTGTCGGTGCTGTTACTAACAGACTGGAAGTTGAAGTCGCAAAAGATGCGGGCCAGGCGGTCGTTGATGTGGGCGGCAAAGGAATCGGCCTGGGGCCAGCGGGTGATGGTTTTGACGAAGCGGTATGTGAACTCAAAGCCTTTCAGCGCCATATCGCTGGGGCGGCTGTTGAGGTTTTTCTGGTAATAGCTTGCGAAGCTGTTGTAGGCATCCACGTTGGTGGAGAGGGAAACAAAGGGAGTACTGTATGTTACTTCCATGCCCTTGAATTCCGGGTGGCGGAGGTCTATTTCATCCCAGGTGGGCATGCCCATCACCAGGGTGGAGTAGGCAGGCTGCAGGCCCGACAGGGTGCGCACCAGGCGTTTGCCGAATTCGGTATCCAGGGTGGCGCCCAGCACGACATTGCGGCGGGTACTGTCGAGCATCGGCTCCACCTGCGATACCTGGAAGCTGTCGGTCAGCGTGATGAACTTCAGGGGCAGCCGGTAGCCGCGGGTGTTGCGGCCGGCCTCTTCCAGCCAGTTTTTCAGGTAGGGTTCCACGGTACCACGGCGGGTGAACACCACCAGGTTGTGGAGTGCATGGTTTTGCTGCAGGTAGTTGTAGATGCCGTAGCAATGGGTGCGCAGGGTGGAATTAGCCAGGTACAGCTGAGGCGTTTCCCGTACGCCGCCATCATTGGGGTAGGTGGCCGAAATGAGCGGGATCTGCTGCATGCGTGCAAAGTCGGACATCAGCTTGATCTCGGCGCCGCTTTGGGCCACGGCAATCAGCAGGCTCGACTGCTTCACTTTCGGCTGCTGCAGCACCTGTGCCAGCGTGAGGCCGGCCTGGCGCGTGTCTACAACCTGAATATGGGCCGGCACACCTTCCCTGCGCAGCGAATCGGCCGCGTACTGCACGCCATTGAAAAACTCCAGGTAGGGCAGGGTGAAGCGGGGGATATTGTTACCGAACTTGTATTGGTCTAACTGGTACAGCGAGTCCAGATGCAGTGGCAGCAGGATGGTGGTCACCGGCTTGCCGGGCTCCTGGGCCTGCAGCCTGCCCGCGCCGGCCAGCAGCACCAGCAGCAGGAACCGTCCACCCATTGCCCAAAGGCCGGAGCACCGTATCCAGGCGTAAAATCTGTTCATAGCATTGATTCAAATCCGGCCGAAATATAGGCGAAATAGGCTGCCCGGGCCCCTGCCGGGGCTATTTTTAAGAGTATTATGTCAATTCGGGGTGGCTAATAGGCCCATTTCCCTTACCTTTGCGCCTCAAATTTTTTAATCATGAAAGCAATTACAATCGAAGGACAACTGAGGACCGGAATTGGCAAAAAAGCCACCCGCCAATTGCGCTCTCAGGATCTGGTGCCTGGTGTAATTTACGGGGGTGCGCAGGAAGTTAACTTCCAGGCTCCGGCAACAGCGTTCAAAGCGCTGGTGTATACTCCGGAATTCCAGCTGGCCAAAATCGTAGTGGAAGGCAAAACCTACACTTGCGTACTAAAGGACCTGCAGTTTGACAAGGTGAGCGACCAGCTCATCCATGTTGACTTCCTGGAACTGGTGGAAGACAAGAAAGTAGTGGTAGATCTTCCCCTGAAGTTCGCCGGCAGTGCTGCTGGTGTTAAGGCCGGC
>JALOMZ010000395.1 GCA_025455205.1 Chitinophagaceae bacterium
GACTCCGTGATAGAAAAGGTGAAGGATGGCAAGACCACCTATGATACGGCCTGGCACCGTATCCCGGAATTCCAGTTTACCAACCACCTGGGCCGCAACCTTTCACTCAGCGACCTGGATGGCAAGATCCTGGTGGTAAATACCTTCTTCACCCGCTGCCCCAACATCTGCCCCGGCCTTACCCGTAATATCCGCAAGCTCCAGTCTTCTTTCGAAAACCCGAAACGGAAGAAGTTCGGCGACACGTCCGTGGTGTATTTTCTTTCATTCAGCATAGACCCGGAGCGCGACAGCGTGGAAGCCCTGAAACGGTGGGCCGACCGTTTCTTTGTAAACAGCGACAGCTGGAGCCTGCTCACCGGGGAAAAGAAAGCGATCTATGATCTCATGCTGCAGGAGTTCAAGCTGGCCACCCAGGACGGCGGCAGTGTAGATTCCAACTTCATTCATTCCGAGAAGGTGATGCTCATTGACCGCCATCGGGTGATTCGCGGCTATTATAACGGGCTGGACAGTACGTCGATGGGGAAACTGGCTGAAGACATAGGCAAGCTCTACCTGGAGAAGGATCGCAGCCGGCCCTCCATCTTCCGCCAGTATATACCCCTGCTGCCGGTGCTGGCAACCATTCCGCTGATTCTGATGGTGGTGATGTGGTGGCTGAACCGCACCCGCCGGCAGGAAAAGTACTGAGACCCCTGGCGCATTGTGAACCAGCCTGTACGGCTGGTTGTAATGACTTACAATTCAAAGAATATTTCAATCCTATGCTTTCTGCTACTATCCAAAAGAATGATAAGCAGGCCCGCCTGCTGATCGGTGTTTTTTCCTTTGTGGTGTTTGCTGCGGTGGTGTTGCTGTCGAAAGTGAAGCTGGACGTGGACCTGGGATTCAACGTGCACATTTTTGCCACAGCCAACGCCGTCATCAATTCCATTATTGCCGTGGTACTGAAAATATGTGCTGCACAAGCAATTGATGATGGCTGCCCTGGCACTCAGCGTGGTGTTCCTGGTGTCTTATATTGCCCATCACCTGCTGGCCGGCGATACCCGCTTTGGCGATGCCAATCTCGATGGGGTGGTTGACGAGGCCGAAAAAGCGGCCGTGGGCGGTCTGCGACTGGTGTATTTCGCCATCCTGATCACCCATATCTTCCTGGCTGCCATTATATTGCCCTTCATCCTGTTTACCGCCTATCGCGGGCTGACGGCTGAATTCCCCGCCCATAAAAAGCTGGCTAAGATCACCTGGCCACTTTGGTTTTATGTGGCCATCACCGGGCCGGTGGTATACCTCATGATCAGCCCGTATTACAACTGATACCGCTGCATCGGCGCATACGGCATTAGCACTGGTTTGTAGCTTGTGGGCCTGGCTTGCCTTACAGCGCCAGTTCTACAGCCGGATCCCAAAACAAGCGGGCAAAGTCCGACACCTGGTCATGTTCCACAATCACCCCATCCGATTCCAGTAGCTCCTGCATGCGGGTGGGGCTGCCAAAATGTGCCTTGCCGCTGAGCATGCCGTTGCGGTTCACTACCCTTTGGGCAGGTACATCGGGCAGGGCATGCGCTGCATTCATGGCCCAGCCTACCATGCGGGCGCTCATGCGACTGCCCAGGTAGCCGGCAATGGCGCCATAGGTGGTTACCCGGCCCCGCGGTACCTGACGCACCACATCCCATACATCTTCAAAAAAATGGCGGCCCTGTGCCAGTGGATCCTTCGAGGTGTGCTTGCTGCTCATGTGTCACTAAAATAATCATTCATCGGGCATCCCTCGTATTAGCCTGCTTGAGCCTGCGGGAAATTTGTTGTAACTTTCTCCATGGCGCCGCCTGGCATCCTGGAAATGCCGCTGGTGCCATTTTCTTAAGGCATGTTGCCGGATCGTGTAAATTGTTGCGCTTCAAATAACTCATCTTATGCCTACCTACAACCTGGCCATCAATGGAAAGACCTATACCGTGGAGGCCGATGCCAATACGCCCCTGCTGTGGGTGCTCCGGGATATGCTGCAGCTGAACGGTACCAAATACGGCTGCGGCATTGCCGTTTGCGGCGCGTGCACCGTTCACTTCAACGGGGTGCCGGTGCGATCCTGCAATGTGCCCGTATCAGTGGCCGCCAAACAGAAGATCACCACCATTGAAGGCCTTTCGCCCGATGGAAAGCATCCGCTGCAACTGGCCTGGATAGAAGAACAGGTGCCCCAGTGCGGGTACTGCCAAACCGGCCAGATCATGCAGGCGGCCGCCCTGCTGAAGCGCAACCCCAATCCCACGGAGGAAGATATCGTGGCAGAACTACAAGGCAATTTGTGCCGTTGCGGTACTTATCAGCGCATTGCCAAAGCCGTGAAGAAGGCTGCAGCCATGCAACAGAACGGATGATCTACTAACACCCTCCAAAACTGATTCAGATGTCAGCACCAGATAAAAAATTATCGCGCCGCCGTTTCGTGCGCCTCAGTGGCCTCACCGGTATGGCGTTGACTGTGGG
>JALOMZ010000178.1 GCA_025455205.1 Chitinophagaceae bacterium
TTGGCGAAGAAATCCTGGATGATCTCCAGCGGGCTCATGCCCTTGTCATAGCCTTCCTCACAATTGTTGAGGAGCAACGAAAGCAGGATGCCCGTTTTCTCAATACGGTGGAATGGCAGGCTGGTAAACAGGCTGTTGAATAACTGAAACTTGATGCCCACCTCATTCTTGAAGCGTTCCAGTTGGCTAAGCGAATTTGGGTCCATAACGATTGAAATGATTCCACAGCTCGCAATCGAAGAGGCATCAGGCAGCTGGCTAAACTAAGGAAATTTAGCGAATAGGGGCTACCAGACAACAGAACCCGGTGAGAAAGGCACTGCAGAGAGAATTCCGGATGCCAGCCAACGGCCCGCCCACCCGGGGCCTCATGCTTTGTTTTCCTCCGGCTCAAAGCGGTCCACCGAATCGATGCCCTTCAGGCCTTTCAGCCTGGCCACCAGTTCATCCAGCTCTTCCTTGTCGTGCACATATACTTTGATGTTGCCCTCAAACAAACCATCATGGCTTTCAATGGTCAGCGCATTGATATTGATGCGCATATCGCCGCTGATGATATTGGTGATCTTATTGATAACCCCTACATCGTCGAGGCCCACAATTCGTATGCCTGTGAGGAAGGCTATATCCTTGTTCTTGGCCCATTTGGTCTTCACCACCCGGTGGCCGTAATTGGCCAGCAGCCGCGCGGCATTGGGGCAGCTGGTTCGGTGGATCTTCAACCCTTCCGTGGCCGTGATAAAGCCAAATACATCGTCACCAGGAATGGGCTTGCAGCAGTTGGCCAGGGTATACTTGAACTGATCACCACTTTGCCCGAAAATGATCAGCTCCGTGTCCTTGGAAGGAACCTGGTGCTTTGTCAGGTCTGCCTGTTCATGCTTGTGCTCCACCACGGTCTTCACCGGACGGGGCAATTCCAGGCGGTCGCCATGCACATGAAATTCCTTCAGCTCCTTGAGATCAATGTTCTTAACGGCAATATTGTAGAACAGGTCCAGGGGCGAGGAGAATTTGTAGAAGGTCATCACCAGTTCAATATTGCCCGGGCTGTTGGCAGCCTTCATACCCTCCAGTTTCTTCTGCAGCGTATACTTGCCGTCTTCGGCCACCTTGCGTTTTTCCTCTTTCAGGGCATCCTTGATACGGCTTTTGGCCTTGGCGGTGATCACCTGGTTCAGCCAGTCTTCGGTTGGCTTTTGCTTGTTGCTGGTGATGATCTCCACCTGGTCGCCGCTGCGCAGTTTGTGGCTGATGGGAACCAGCTTGTGGTTCACCTTGGCACCGATGGTTTTGCTGCCCACGGCCGTGTGGATGGCAAAGGCAAAATCAAGGGCAGAGCTGCCTTTGGGCAGCATCTTCACATCGCCCTTCGGCGTATACACATATATCTCCTCGGCCAGGAAGCTGGTCTTGAAGTCGTTGAGGAAGTCTACCGTGTCAGCGTCCTGCGTGCCTATAACATCCCGGATCTGCTGGAACCACTTGTCAAAACGGTCTTCTACCTGGCCCCCTTCCTTGTACTTATAGTGGGCTGCCAGGCCGCGTTCCGCAATCTCATCCATGCGTTTGGAACGTATCTGCACTTCCACCCAGCGTCCCTGCGGACCCATTACGGTGGTATGCAGGGCTTCATAGCCATTGCTTTTGGGGCGGCTGAGCCAGTCTCGCAGGCGCTCCGGTTGGGGCTGGTACTCACTGGTAACAATGCTGTACACTTTCCAGCAATCGGGTTTCTCATCCTGCGGGTCGGAGTCGAGGATTACCCGGATGGCAAAGAGATCATACACCTCCTCAAAACCAACACCCTTCTTCTTGATCTTGTTCCAGATGGAATGGATGCTCTTGGGGCGGCCATAGATCTCAAATTTCATACCGGTGAGATCCAGCTTTTCCCGCAGGGGGCGTATGAATTCGTTGATGTAGCGGCTGCGTTCCCGCTTGGTTTCAGATAGCTTTTTCGCGATCTCCCGGTAGGCATCCGGCTCCATGTATTTCATGGAGAGGTCTTCCATCTCCGTCTTAATGGCATACAGGCCCATGCGGTGTGCCAGGGGCGCGTATACCCATACCGTTTCGCTGGCAATCTTCAGCTGCTTCTCCCGCTTCATGCTGTCGAGGGTACGCATGTTGTGCAGGCGGTCGGCCAGCTTGATGAGGATCACCCGCGGATCGTCGGTGAGTGTCAGCAGGATCTTTTTGAAGTTCTCCGCCTGCTGGCTGCTGCTGGTGTCAATAACGTTGCTGATCTTGGTGAGGCCATCCACTATGCGGGCGATCTCATTGCCGAATTCGCGCTGCACATCTTCCAGCGTGATCTCCGTGTCTTCCACGGTATCGTGCAACAGGGCACAGATGGTACTGCGCACGCCCAGCCCTATCTCCTCCACGCAGATCATGGCCACGGCTATTGGATGCAGTATATAGGGTTCGCCACTCTTGCGGCGCATGGTCTTATGGGCATCGGCCGCCATCTCAAAGGCCTGGCGCACCAACTGGCGGTCGCCGGGTTTGAGCTTGGGTTTGAGTACCCGAAGGAGCGCCCGGTACTTGCGCAGGATCTCCTGGCGTTCCTGTTCCTCATTCAGGTTGTAGGTTCTGGTATTTCCAAATGCAGTATCCAATATTCGGGCCTCTTAAGGGGTTTAAATATACACGTCAGGAGCTTTACATGCCTGCACAGCCTGGCCGGGGTACAAAATTCGGTCAGAGTTCCTCCTCGCGCTCCAGCATCAGAATGGCGCTCTGCGGCACAATGAAGTATTTCTCGCCCTCATAGATCACCTCGGTGGCGCCGCTAAGCAGAAAAATGGCCAGATCCCCTTCCCGGGCCT
The DNA here is from genome assembly GCA_025455205.1 of Chitinophagaceae bacterium. GTDB lineage: Bacteria > Bacteroidota > Bacteroidia > Chitinophagales > Chitinophagaceae > Phnomibacter. The sequence goes on from JALOMZ010000178.1 coordinate 2,835, forward strand.
GCAGGGGGATGTATTTCACCTGCTCTTCCTCGGCCTTCCAGGGCTCACTGTCTACCGGCATGGGAATGGCATAGCCCGGCCCGGTTTTGATCACAAAGCCCTGCTGCACTTTCTCCCGCTCCTGCACGCCTGGCGGCAGGTAAAGGCCGCTGGCGGTTTTCTCCTCGGGCCGCGAAGGACGGATCAGCACCCGATCGCCTATTACAATCAGCTTTTTGAAGGTATTGTCTGAGGTCAGTATCATGGCAATTCAATTTGATGAAAACAGGGCAAAGTTGAGACAATAAAAGACACCACCGGCAAATGGGCCGCCGGAAGCCATCCAAACCCATGCGGCCGTCCCTCATATTTAACCGCTTCATTAACAATTTATTGGAGGGGCGCCCGGTATTTTCTATATTTATTTGTACAAACCCGATAGTATATGGACAGCAAAAAATACAAGATCCTGCTCTGCGAAGACGATACCAACCTGGGCATGGTGCTCAAGAACTACCTGGAGCTCAACGATTATGATGTGACCCTGGAACGCGACGGGCGACTGGGCCTGGCCGCCTTTCAGCGCGAGAAATTTGACATATGCCTGCTGGATGTGATGATGCCCAACATGGACGGTTTTACCCTGGCGGAAGAAATACGCGATGTTGATCCCGACATTCCCCTGTTCTTCCTCAGTGCCAAAACCATGAAGGAAGACATCATTCAGGGCTACAAGCTGGGCGCCGACGACTACATCACCAAGCCCTTCGACAGCGAAGTGCTGCTGCACAAGATCAAGGCCATCCTCAAGCGCAATGAAGAACTGAACCGCGAACAGGAGAACATGGAGTTCGACCTGGGCCGCTTCCACTTCAATCCCAAGCTGCGCGAACTCAGCATTGGCGGCCGCACCCAAACGCTGAGCCCCAAGGAAAATGAGCTGTTGCGCATGCTGGCCGAACACAAGAACGACCTGCTGCCGCGTGAAAAAGCCCTCAAGAAGATCTGGGGCAGCGATACCTATTTCAACGGCCGCAGCATGGACGTATACATTGCCAAACTGCGCAAATACCTGAAGGAAGACGAAAACCTGGAGATCGTGAACATCCATGGCAACGGGTTCCGGCTGGTGGAAAAAGAAGCCTGACCCGGCAGCCCCCGGCTTCCTGAAATCTGTTGCAACATCAATAACCCGGCGAAAAATCGCCGGGTTATTTTTTTTGGGGTCAAACTATTTGCATGCAAGGATGTTTTATTTTCGGTAAGTACTGCCCCTTCGCTGGCAATCTCCCCACTGCACCGGATTGCCATTCCCACGCCACTGTAAATAGTTTCCTAAATGACCTGCGTGCATGTCACATTCTCTGTGGCTGCTTCGTTTTGGTATGGTATTGGTAAGTATTGGGTGCGCCTATGAAAAAGAGAAATACCTTGAGCGTGATGAGAGACCTGTTGCTGGTCTTCTGGTTTGGATGGTTTGCCATAGCGGGCATTGTGGTAACGGGGCTGGCCGTTTGGCTCACGCCGCTTAGCCTGTCGCTATCCAATGTGCTATTGGTAGGCAGCATGGCTGGCATTGTAGTGGGCGGGTTTTCGGCCGGCTTCATCCTGTTCTGGCTCTGGCGCCGCTTTGGGTCAGCCCTGCTCAACGGCTATGTTACGCTGAAGATGATCCGCGATGCGGTATTCAGCATGAATGCCAGGGTGCAGCGCTGACAGGCAGATCCGGCAACGGGTGAAAGCCAGTTTGTTCCGAATTCCATAACGCGGTAGCTTACCGGGTCAACACCCCTTTTATGGCCATACCCCCAGGAACTAAATTTGATTCCATTGCTTCCTACCACGCCGCCTTCCCGCCAGAGGTGCAGGCGCAGTTGCGTGCCATGCAGGATGCCATTCAGCAAGCAGCGCCCGAGGCCACCCCGGTCATCAGCTATAATATGCCGGCGTTCCGCCTGAGCCGGGTGCTGGTATACTATGCCGCCCATAAGCACCATATCGGTTTCTATCCCACCGCTTCCGGCATTGCGGCTTTTGCCGATTTGCTGACGCCTTACAAAACCTCCCGGGGAGCGGTACAATTTCCCATAGACCAGCCGCTGCCGCTGGAACTGATCAGGCAAATGGTGTGGTTCAGGCTGCAGGAAGAAAATGACAGGAAAAAGCCTGCGGGCCGCAGAAGATAAAGGGTGAGTACAGCAAACAATCTGCCACCAGAATAACCGCCGTCATTTTATTCCCGCCGCTTATCATTCTCAGGCTGGCTTAAACCCGCCACCACTTATT
>JALOMZ010000179.1 GCA_025455205.1 Chitinophagaceae bacterium
GATTCCAATTCGACAGCAAAAAACGAACCTCCCCCCAGAAATCAGGGTGTCCCATTCCGGAAATTTTACGTTATCCTGACAATTGTCAGCCCTTTGCCTGGCCCGGTTGCTGCTTGAGCAATGCCAGCATGATCACCGGCAGGAACACCAAATTTGTGAGTGTAGCTACCAGCAGGGTGAAGGAAGTAAGCCAGCCCAGGGCGAAAGTGCCGCCAAAACCGCTGAACATGAAGATCACGAAACCTGCCACCAATACCAGCGAGGTATAAATGATGCTGATGCCTGTATGGCGAATGGTGGAGGTGGTGGTGGCCAGTATGTTGTTGTGGTGAGCCGGCAGTTCCTGCTTGTAGTTCACCAGGAAGCGGATGGTTACGTCAATGGCTATGCCCAGGGCCACACTGAATACCAGTACGGTGGAGGGCTTCAGTGCCACGCCGGCCCAACCCATTACCCCGGCGGTTACCAGCAGGGGAATGATATTGGGAATGAGTGAGCACAGCAATATCCGCACTGAGCGGAAGAGGTACAACATGGTAAGGGCAATAAGCAGGAAGGCCCAGAAAATGCTTTCCTTGAGGCCGTTGATGATGAAACGGCTGCCCTCCAGGTAGGTTACAGAGCTGCCTGTAAAGTGAATTTTGTACGTGCTGTCGAACACAGCCACCTGCCGGCCATCCGGACTGTCGGGGTTGGCAGGTTCCAGGGAAGCCAGGTTAAAGATGGTATCGGCCTTCAGCCGGAAGCTGTCGAGCAGGCTGGCCAGGCGCACGGTGCCCACGTCGGCCATGTTCACGCTGATACGGGCCTCCTGTTTGTTGCTGTCTATAAAGGTTTTGGTGAGTTTGGCCAGCTGGCTGCTGGTGTCGCCACCGCCATTGCCGCGCAGGTAGGGTGCCAGAAAAGCCATGTCAAATTCATTGGGCACCATATAGCTGAGGCTGTCGCCATCATAATAGGCCTGCTTGGCAAACTTGAGACCCTCCACCAGGCTCAGCGGCCGGGCCACTTCGGGATACTGGTGCAGGTACTCCGCCAGTTCATCCATCTTCACAATGGTCTTCAGGTTGCGGGTGATGGCCCCTTTTTTGCCGGCATCCACCACAATCTCCAGCGGCATTACGCCTCCGAAATTTTTCTCAAACCACTTGAGATCTGTATAAATGCGGTCGCTCTTGGGCAGGTCGTCCACAATATACCCCACCGCCTTCAATTGCAGCATGCCCGCCACGGATGCCACCAGTACCGCCACAGTAATGGCATACACCAGCTTGCGGCGCTGCAGCACCCAATACTCCACGCGCACCAGCAGGTTCTCCAGGAATTTGTTGCGCAGGTAACGGGTGTGCCGCTCGCGGGGCGGTTCCAGATAGCTGAGAATGGCTGGTATCAGGATCAGCGAAATCACAAAGATGACCATGATGTTTATGCCTGCCACAATGCCGAATTCCTTGAGCAGGGCGCTTTCCGTAAGGGCAAACACCGCAAAGCCCACGGCAGCGGCAATATTGCAGAACAGGGTCACGATACCCATTTTCCCCACCATGTTCAGCAACGCCTCGCGCTTGAGCTCCTGGCGCTGTGTTGCGGTAAGCCCGCCGGGAGCACCGGCCGCCAGTTCTTCCCAGCTCATATGGTACTTGTTGAGGAAATAGATGCAATTGGGTATGCCAATCACAATCATCAGCGGCGGAATAAGGGCATTGAGCAGGGTGATCTTGTAGCCCAGCAGGTGCATGGTGCCCAGTGCCCAAACCACGCCAAACAACACCACCACCAGCGAGAGGATGGTGGCACTGGCAGAACGGAAGAAAAGGATGAGGGTGATGGTGGCCAGGGCCAGTGACCCCAGCAGGAAATAGTTCATCTCGTTCTTGATCCGGTCGGCAATCTGGGTGCGGATGAGGGGCAGGCCGCTGAGGTGCACCTGCACATGGGTGTGGGCTGTATAGGCACGCGTGACTTCCACAATCTGGTTGACCACGCGGGTACGGTCCTTGCTGGCCAGCACCTGTTTGTTGATGGTGGCGCCAGCCAGGTAGGCATGGGTGGCAGGATTGTGCAACAGACCCCGGTAGAACAAAAGGTTTTCGAACAGGAACCGGGCACTGTCTATGTCAGCCTGCGTTTGCACTGTACTGTCAAAAAGGGGAACTGACAGTAGGGCTTCAGTGGTATCGCTTTTGTACAGGTGGATGGCCGAGGGCACAGACATCAGCCCTTCCACACCCGGCACCTTTTTGATATCGGCCATCATTTGCCGGTAGGCATCAAAATGCATTTTATCGAAAAAGCGGGCATCCTCCACCCCTATCACCAGCACGCTGCCGTCTTCCCCGAATTTCTCCTTGAAAGCCAGGTATTCCTGGTACCGGGGGTTGTCGGTGGGAATGGCCTTGGAGAATTCATAGCTCAGCTGCACGCGGCTGGCCTGCCAACCCATGATAGCGGTGGCAACGATTAGTATTAGGAGCAGGGGGATTCGATATTGCAGGATGAACTTGCCGGTGCGGTACCACATAGCCTGGTGGAAATAAATGATAAAGGCCTCCGGGCAGCCCCGGGGAGAGCCTGCCAGGTGGCGGTGAAGCGGCAAAGAAAGCAAATGATGGGCAAAGAAGTCCTGAGGCCGCTCAGCCAGCCCTTATTTTCGTGCTGATCTTACCGATCCCTTCTATGCTGCAGCAAACAAAAGCCATCATATTGCGGATAGTGCCCTATGGCGACACCAGCCTGATTGTTTCGGCATTCACGGAGCGGTATGGCATACAGCAATATATGGTAAAGGGGGCCCGTAAAGCCAGCAGGAAAGGCAGCAGCCAGTCGTCTTTTTTGCAGCCTGGCGCCCTGCTCGATCTGGTGGTGTATCATAACGAACTGAAGCAGCTGCAAATCATCCGCGAAATGAAATGGGCCTGGGTATATACCCAGGTGATGGCCAACATCAGCCGCAATGCCATTGCCCTGTATATGGTGGAGCTGCTCAGCAAATGCCTGCGCCAGCCCGAAACCAATGCCGACCTGTTTGCTTTTGCCGAACAGCACCTGCTGCTGCTGGACCAGTGCGATAATGCCGTGGCGGCCAACCTGCCCCTCTACTTCACCCTGCAGCTGGCCGCGCAACTGGGCTTCCGGATAGAGGATGAATACAATGAAGCACACCCCTACCTCGATCTTCGCGAAGGCCAATTTGTACCCGAGCCACCCATACACGGCATGTATACAGATCCCAGGCTGAGTGCCCTCACCCACGAACTATTGCAGCAGGAAAATGCCATCACCCTGTACCGGCTGAAGATGCACCACCAGCAGCGGCGGGAGCTGCTGCAGGCCTATGCGCACTTTTTTCATTACCATATCAGCGACTTCGGCCAGCTGAAGACGCTGCAGGTGTTGCAGGAGGTACTCGGGTGAAGACCTACCGCCAGGGCGCAGGGAAAATTTTTACCGCCAAGGCGCAAAGGCGCAAGGATGAAATTAGTTGCAACCCTATGTTCTTAAAAAGATCATCGGGCAATAAAGACAGATACGATCGTTTATTCGTGGGCTGAAGAAAATCTTTCTGGATAATTGTTCACCACCCGCTTGAATCCATCCTTGATCAAGGGGACATTGAAATTGATCAGAAACCCCAGTGGCAAGCGAGCAAGCTTCAGGTAGGAAAGGATTTGGGCCAAATGCACCGGCAGCAGCGTCTCCAGCGCTTTCAGCTCAACAATGATTTGGTCTTCAATGAGCAGATCGATAATGAAGTCCTTCCCCGTATTCATACCTTTGTAGTAGAGGGGCAGTTTCACCTGCGCTTCGTAACCTATACCCCGCATGGAAAGTTCCATTTCGAATGCTGCTTGATACGCTGATTCCAGGAGACCAGCTCCCAAGTACCTGTGTACCTCAAGCGCACTCTCAAATATCTGCCTTGATAGATGCTCGTATTCTTTAACCTCCACTATGATCTTTTTGCCGAAAAGTAATACAGGAGGCGCAATAACGCAACAGGTAGTCATTTGTACGAAATGCCTCCTAAAATCATCTACAAAAACATCCACTTCTGGCAGGCACCAGAGCAGATTTTGCCATTGTGAAGCCCAATCTTAATAGATACTTCCAGAATTATAATTTGCTGATTCGCATACACAGAAAGAGTTTTACGGTGTAGCTTTCGTCTGCAGCCAGATACTGGCATCATAACCTATTGGAACACTGCAGAAGTAAAATACCCCTTTGCGTCTTAGCGCCTTGGCGGTTAATCAAATCCTTCGTATTGCCTGCTCCGCAGGAGCTTGCTCTGCGGTTGATTCGCACAGGCGAAGCCTGCCTCCCTCCTCAATAATTTCATCCTTTGCGGTGAATCAAGAAAGCCCCGCCAGGGGCTCTCACCTCATCCTTTCTTCTTATCCAGGATACTCCAATCCGTATCCTCCGCCACAATGGTATTGGTCAGCAACCCCAGGCCGTCTATTTCCATTTCCACCACGTCGCCATCTTGCAGCCATTGGGGTATAAAGTTGGGGTCATTCAGCTTGCCGGTGCCATTCAACTCAAGGAAGCAGCCGGTGCCCACCGTACCGCTGCCGATGACATCGCCGGGGTGCAGGGTAACGCCATAGCTGCAGCGTTCAATGATCTCGGCAAAGGTCCAGTCCATGTCGCCCACATTGCCTTCGCTCACCTGTTTGCCATTCACCCGGCAGCGCATGCCCAGGTTCCAACTCCTGCCCACATGCCCTTCTTTGGCAGGAATCTCATAGGGCGTCAGTTCGTCCAGTGTTACCAGCCAGGGTCCGATCACAGTGCTGAAGTCCTTGCCCTTGGCCGGCCCCAGGTTAAGCTTCATCTCCTCCATCTGCAGCTGGCGGGCACTCATATCGTTCATGATCATGAGGCCGCCAATGTATTCATCTGCCGACTCAGCGGGGATATTGCGCCCATGGCGGTTAATCACAACGGCGCATTCCAGTTCAAAGTCCAGTTGCTGGAAATGATCGGGCATGCAGTATACCGGGCCGGGTCCCTGGATGCTGTTGTGGTTGGTGAAATAGAAGATGGGGTATTGGTCAAATTCAGGGATCATTTCCACGCCCCGGTTGCGGCGGGC
>JALOMZ010000180.1 GCA_025455205.1 Chitinophagaceae bacterium
GCCGGCGCCATAAGCCTGCGGCACAAGGGCCTTGAGGGCTGGGTGCCCCAGGCTGGCCACGGCCATCTGCCATTCGGCAGTGCTGCTGCAACCGATGAGTCCGATGCTTCCATTGCTCCACGGCTGCTTGCTCATCCACTCAAAGGCATCCCATCCATCGGTGAGCGGCGTGCCCAAAATATCCCATTCGCCTTCGCTGAAAAAGCGTCCCCGTTCATTCTGCACCACATAGGCATATCCGCGGCTAACGGCTTCATAAGCTGCCTGCAGGCCGCCATTGCGGGGTTCTCCATCGCCCCAGCTGTTGAAGTTGTAGGGCGTACGGCTGAAAATGATGGGTACTTTCTGGTCTGTTTTGGGCCGGTAGATATCGGTGGCCAGGCGGATGCCATCGCGCATGGGCATCATCACCTTTTGTTCCACAATGGCTATCTCCTTCAACTTCTCCAGCGTGATGCCGGCGGGTTGCTGGGCGTGCAGCACAAATATCATCAGGAAGGAAAGGGCTGTGAGCAGTATCCGCACACGGATCAATAACTTTTGCTTCATGGCAGCAGGTTTTGGTGTTTGATGAAGAGCATTAAAGATGCATTGTTTTGACGATATGAAACAGCCGTGTCTATCGGTGGCATAAATAAAACAGCCCTCCGCAGGGGAAGGGCTGTTCAAAAAATCGACAGGAAAAATAGCGCTTATTCCCACTCAATGGTGGCCGGTGGCTTGCTGCTGATATCGTACACCACGCGATTGATGCCTTTCACGTTGTTGATGATCTCGTTGCTGATATGGGCCAGGAACTCGTAGGGAAGGTGTGCCCAGTCGGCCGTCATACCGTCTACACTGGTTACGGCACGCAGGGCCACGGTGTATTCGTAGGTGCGTTCATCGCCCATAACCCCCACGCTTTTCACGGGCAGCAGTATGGTGCCGGCCTGCCATACCTTGTCGTACAGGCCAAATTGTTTGAGGCCATTCACATAGATAGCGTCGGCGTTCTGCAGCAGGGTCACTTTTTCCTCGGTCACTTCGCCCAGGATACGGATGGCCAGGCCAGGGCCGGGGAAGGGATGGCGGAACAGCAGGTCGTGCGGAATGCCCAGTTCCAGGCCCACGCGGCGCACTTCGTCTTTGAACAGAAAGCGCAGGGGCTCTACCAGGTCCAGCTTCATGGTATCGGGCAGGCCGCCCACATTGTGGTGGCTCTTGATGGTTTGGCTGGGCCCATGCACGCTCACGCTTTCGATCACATCGGGGTAGATGGTGCCCTGTCCCAGGAAACTGATATCGGTGAGTTGGTGGGCCTCATGGTCAAACACCTCAATGAAGGTTTTGCCGATGATCTTGCGTTTTTCTTCGGGGTCGGTTTTGCCGGCCAGTTTGGTGTAGAAATGTTCGCGGGCATCTACCCCTCTAACATTCAGGTCGAGTACCTTATAGGTTTCGAGCACCTGCTGGAATTCATCTTTCCGCAGCACGCCGTTGTCCACAAAAATGCCGAAGAGGTTTTTGCCCACCGCCTTGCTGATGAGGGTGGCCGCCACGGTGCTGTCTACGCCGCCGCTGAGCGCCATAATCACTTTCTTGTCGCCAATCTTCTTTTTCAGTTCGGCCACGGTTTCGCTGATGAAATGCGCCGGTGTCCAGTCGCCCTGGCATCCGCAGGTGGTATACAGGAAATTCTTAATGAGTGTTTTGCCTTCCGTGCTATGGTATACTTCGGGGTGGAACTGGAAGCCATACAGCGGATGGCCGGATTCCGTTTTACGGAAGGCTGCCACGGGAATGGAATCGGTTACGGCCAGTACTTCAAAGCCGGCAGGCAGTTCCTTGATGCTGTCGCTGTGGCTCATCCACACCTGGCTGCGGTCGCTCACCCCGGCCAGCAGGCTGTCTTCTTTCTGGCGGATCATGAAGGCGCGTCCATATTCGCGCTTATCGCTTTTTTCCACCCGGCCTCCATACAGCTTGGCAGTGAGCTGGGCACCGTAGCAAACGCCCAGCACCGGCAATTTTGCATTCATGGCGGCCACATCCACCACCGGTGCGTTTTCATCATTCACGCTGAACGGACTGCCGCTGAGGATGATCCCCTTCAGGCTCTCCTCAAAATGAACTGGCTTATGGTAGGGTTGTATTTCGCAATACACATTCGCTTCGCGCACAGCGCGGGCAATCAGCTGGGTGTACTGGCTGCCAAAATCGAGGATCAGTATTTTTTCCGTCATGATGCCCGCAAAGATAGGGAGGTGGCTGCGGAGCACGGGGGCGGACAGCCCTTTACCGCCGGCATTGGGGAAATATTCAGGGCTGAACAGGAAGACCGGGTTTTTATCCGCTTAACCGCGGGGGTTGCCGCCTGCACAAAGACCCATAAGTGTTAAATTTTATTTAATGAGTTTTGTATTCAAAGAGACCGGATCATATGAAACAAGCTGGAATCCTTCTGATAATGGTGCTTGCTGGTACGCTGGCCGGCTGCCATTGGGGCATTGGCACCGTAAATGGTAATGGCAATATTGTTACCGAAAAGCGCTCGGTGGCTGGTTTTTCCGAAGTGTCGGTGGGCGGCCCCTTTGAGGTGGTGATCACGCCCGGTGAAGGCTATGGGGTGAGCGTGGAAACGGATGAAAACCTCATGCAGTACATCAATTTTGATAAGGACGGCCGGCGCCTGAAGGTTAAAGTGCGTCCTGGCGTCAATATCCGCAGCCGGCATGGCATTAAGGTGCAGATCAGTATGCCGGAGGTAAGGGCCCTTTCTTTTGCGGGCAGCGGTAAGATCAGGGTGAACGGCGTGCTGGAAAGTGACCGGAAGATCGAATTGGATGTGGCGGGCAGCGGAGATATTGAAGCGGCGGTGCATTGCCCCGAGGTGGAGGCCGATATTGCCGGCAGCGGCAGCATCAGGCTGAAAGGGGAAACGCGGGATGCCAGCGTGGACATTGCCGGCAGCGGCGACTTCCTGGCCGAAGAACTGCGGAGCGAAACGGTGGTGGTGAGCATTGCCGGCAGCGGCAACGCCCAGGTGTATGCCAGTACCAAACTGAAAGTATCCATTGCCGGCAGCGGTGATGTGCTCTATAAAGGCAACCCGCCCAGCGTGCAGAAAAGCATAGCCGGATCGGGCCGTATCAAACCCCTGTAATGCCTGCCTCACTGGCGGGGCAGACCTTCCTGCTGCCGGGGCCTAGCCAAGGAATTGTTAGTCTCTGCAGGCATACGGGTGTGGTGCTGCATCTTTGCAAGCAATATGACCAACAAGGAAAAGTGGCTGCTGGTGCTGCTGGCGGCGCTCAACTTTACCCATATCCTGGATTTCATGATCATGATGCCGTTGGGCAACTACCTCATGCCATATTTCGGGGTAAATGCCAGCCGCTTTGCGGGTGCGGTTTCGGCCTATAACTATGCCGCCTTTGTTACCGGCATCCTGGCATCCTTTGTGGTTGACCGGTACGACCGGAAAAAAGTGCTTGTGTTTGGGTATATAGGGTTTCTGATTGGCACTTTGTTGTGTGCGCTGGCGCCCACCTTCTTCCTGCTCACGGCGGCCCGTGTGGTGGCCGGTTTGTTTGGCGGACTCATTGGCGCCCAGGTACTCAGCATTGTGGCCGACACCTTTCCGTATGAAAAACGGGGACGTGCCATGGGCTGGCTGATGACGGCCTTCTCCTTTGCTTCGGTGCTGGGCGTGCCCCTCAGTCTTTACCTGGCCAGGTTCTTCAGCTGGCATGCCCCCTTTTATTTCATTGTGATCCTTGGCCTGGTGGTGCTGCCTGCTGTTGTTCGCTATGTGCCTTCTGTGCGCCACCATATACGGGCCGGGAACCATGAGCTGAATGTTTGGAAGACCCTGGAAGATATCTTCCGGGTGCCCACCCAGCGGGCGGGGTTGCTGTTCAGTGGATTTTTGATGATGGGGCATTTTATTATTATTCCCTTCATCAATCCTTTCATGGAATTCAACAAGGGCTTCAGCAAAACGCAGACTCCGGTGATCTATATGGTGGGCGGACTGGCCACCATTGTAAGCGCCATGGTATGGGGCAGGCTGGCCGACCGGTATGGCAAACTGCGCATCTTCACCATCTCGGGCCTGCTGTCTGTGCTGCCGGTGCTCCTCATTACCAATATGCCGGACTGGAGTTTTGCCCTCACCCTGGTGCCCTTTGCTTTCTGGTTTGCCATGACCAATGGACGCACCATCAGTGCGCAGGCCATGCTGAGCCAGCTGGTACCTTCGCACATGCGTGGCAGCTTCATGAGTTTCAATTCATCCATGCAGCAATTGTTTACCGGCCTGGCCGGCAGCCTGGCCGGTATGCTGGTGGTGAGCGATGCCCGCAACCGCATCCTGCATTATCATTGGCTGGGCATGCTGAGTGCCGGCATCATCCTCTTCTGCCTGCTGCTGGCCAGGCGGCTGAAGGTGGAATAGGGGCGGCAGGAGCCAGAAAATGGGTATACTCCCTGCTTTGTAATCCTTTAGTGGATATATTGCTGGCAGAACCAGGACCTTTCTCAAAAGCTTGTTTTAACCACAAAGACACTAAGAAGGCACCATAGCACTAAGCAAAATGCCTGAGTGCCTGTTCGTAAAGGGCTTTGTGAAACACCGGTGTACTCATAGTTACCAATGCATGCAACATTTTGAGATAGGCTCTATTTAAATACGGCCATACGCATGGAAAATTCTTTTCAGCAACGAACCGATCTGAGCCGGCTGGCGGAAGCCGTGGCGCAAATCAGGAGCAGCATTGGCAGCGTTATAGTAGGACAGCAGCAAATGGTAGAACTGATGTTATGCGGCCTGCTGAGCGACGGGCATATCCTGATTGAAGGGGTGCCGGGGGTTGCCAAAACCCTGGCGGCCAAACTGCTCGCCCGGTGCATAGCTGTTCCTTTCTCGCGGCTGCAGTTCACGCCCGACCTTATGCCCAGCGATGTGCTGGGTACTTCCATCTTCAATCCCCGCGATCTCGCTTTTCAATTTAAGCCGGGCCCCGTTTTTTCCAATATCATCCTCATTGATGAAATCAACCGGGCCCCGGCCAAAACACAGGCAGCCCTTTTTGAGGTGATGGAAGAGCGCCAGGT
>JALOMZ010000181.1 GCA_025455205.1 Chitinophagaceae bacterium
TCCGCTTATGAAAATACTCTGGCATTATCTCAAACCGTACAAAGCACTGGTCATTCTTTCGCTGAGCCTGGCTGCCGTGAACCAGACCTTCTCGCTTATCGACCCCTGGATCTTTGGTAAAATGATCGACAAGTTTGCCAACCACGCCGGCGGCTTCACCGAAAAGCAGTTTGTATGGGGCGTGACCGCCTACCTCGGGCTGCTGGTGGGCACGGCCATGGTAAGCCGCATTGCCAAGGCCTTCCAGGACTATTTCAGCAGTGTGGTGATCCAGAAATTTGGCGCCAGCATCTTTACCGAAGGGCTGCGGCACAGCATGCGCCTTCCCTACCAGGAATTTGAAGACCAGCGCAGCGGAGAAACCCTGAGCATCCTCACCAAGGTGCGCACCGATACGGAGAAATTCATCAGCTCCTTCATCAATGTGGTTTTTGGCATTGTGGTGGGCCTGGTGTTTGTAACCATCTATGCTTTCAGCAAGCACTGGGCCATTGTGCCCGTGTACCTGGTGGGCGTGCTGTTGCTCAGCTGGCTCACCAGCGCCCTCAGTAAAAGGATCAAGAGCATCCAGAAAAGCATTGTCAAGGAAACCACAGCACTGGCAGGCAGCACCACTGAAAGCCTGCGCAACATAGAACTGGTGAAAAGCCTGGGCCTTACCTACCAGGAGATCAAGAGGCTCAACAACAACACCTACAAGATACTGGTGCTGGAGCTGCGCAAAGTGAAAAGCATTCGCATGCTCAGTTTTGTGCAGGGCACTTTTGTGAATTTTCTGCGCCAGGTGATCATGTTCACCCTGCTCTACCTCATTTTCCACGGGCAGCTCACCACAGGAGAGCTGATCACCCTGCAATTCTATTCCTTCTTCATTTTCGGTCCCCTGCAGGAAATTGGCAATATCATCATCACCTATCGCGAGGCAGAAGCTTCCCTGCAGAATTTTCACAACCTGATGCAAAAGAAGCCGGAACCGCGCCCGGCAGCACCGGCCCACCTGGGTGCCATAGACAGCCTGGAATACAGCGATGTCAGCTTCCAGCACCAAAGCGCCGGTACTCCGGCCCTCCAGCACATCAGTTTCCGGGCCCGCACGGGTGAAACCATTGCATTTGTGGGCCCCAGTGGCAGCGGCAAAACCACCCTGGTAAAACTGCTGGTGGGCCTGTACCGACCACAAGAGGGCAGCATCCTGTACAACAGTGTAAACGGACATGATATCGATTTCGAGGAACTGCGCCTGCAGATCGGCTTCGTAACCCAGGACACGCAGCTGTTTGCCGGCACCATCCGCGAAAACCTGCTCTTTGTAAATCCGCAGGCCACGGATGAGGAGATGCTGGATGCCCTTAAAAAATCGGCCAGCCACAGCCTGCTGGCCAAGGCCGACCAGGGTATCAACACCATCATTGGTGAAGGGGGTGTTAAGATATCCGGCGGCGAGAAGCAAAGGCTCAGCATTGCCCGCGCCCTGCTGCGCCATCCCCGACTGCTCATTTTTGACGAAGCCACTTCGGCGCTCGACAGCATTACCGAAGAGGAAATCACCAACACCATCAAGGAGATCAGCAGCCTGCGGGAGCAGATTACCATCCTGATTGCCCACCGGTTGAGCACCATCATGCACGCCGACAGGATCTACGTGCTGGAACAGGGCGAGATTGTGGAAACAGGCACACACCAATCCCTGCTGGAAGAAAAGGGCCTGTACTATGCCATGTGGCGCCAGCAAATAGGGGAAAGAAAGAAGCCGGCGGTACCCGCATCATAGCCTGATGATCCCAAGGCCTTATATTCACCCTTTGAACAACACGCCCATGTCAGCCTTTGCAACCACCATACAACAGGTCTTCCCTGAATTTGAGCCCGCCCTGGCGCAGCAAATGGAAAATGAAGCCATGTTTCGTCAGATTCCGGCCAATACCGACCTGATGCGACCCGGCCAGTTCATACGCTCCACCATGCTGGTGCTCAGTGGCCTGATCAAAGTATACCGCGAAGACGATGACGGCAATGAATTCTTCATGTACCACCTCCAGCCCGGCGATGGCTGTGCCCTGAGCATGACCTGCATGGTGGGACAGGAACGGAGCACCATTGCCGCCAAAACGGTGCAGGACTCAGAGGTGATCATGATTCCGCTCGACAAAATGGATGCATGGATGAGCCAGTACAAAAGCTGGTACCATTTTGTGGTGAAGACCTACCGCAACCGCTTTGAGGAACTGCTGCAAACCCTCGACAATGTGGCATTCCGGAACATGGACGAAAGGCTGGAGTTCTACCTGAAACGGCAGCAGAAAACCCTGGACAGCCGCATCATACCCGTGACACACCAGGAGATTGCGCAAGACCTCAACTCCAGCCGGGAAGTGATCTCCAGGTTGCTAAAGAAATTGGCAGAACGCGGCAAAGTCAGGCTGCACCGTTACCACATTGAGATCATGGATCTCTGAGCACCGGTCTACCTGCTCCATTATACAACCTTGTATCCCGGGCTGTGCCAGGCCCGCCTGCCCCTTGGCTGGCATTCCCCGATTCGGGCAGGTTCCCCGTGCTGCTCCCGCAGCTGCCCGAGATGCCGCCTTGCCATCAAAATGCAAAATGCCCCGCTTGGGTGATGATTGTCACTTCCACAGCCTCTTTGGCCGCCGAGATTTGTACCTCACATTTTTCAAAAACCACCAGACATGAAAATTGAGCAGATCTACACCGGCTGCCTGGCGCAAGGAGCCTACTATATTGAAAGCAATGGCGAAGCCGTTGTGATTGACCCGCTGCGGGAGGTGCAACCCTATATTGATCGTGCTGAAAAAGACGGGGCACGCATCAAGTATGTGTTTGAAACCCACTTCCATGCCGATTTCGTGAGCGGTCACCTGGATCTGAGCAAGAAAACCGGCGCCCCCATTGTTTACGGCCCTACGGCCAAGCCCGGATTCGACGCCCTGGTGGCTGAAGACGGCCAGGAATTCAAGGTGGGTAAAATAACGTTCAAGGTATTACATACGCCGGGGCACACCATGGAAAGCACCTGCTACCTGCTGGTGGATGACCATGGAAAGGATCTGGCACTGTTCACCGGCGACACCCTCTTCATTGGCGATGTGGGCCGTCCGGACCTGGCACAAAAAGTAGTGGCCGACCTCACCCAGGACAAACTGGCCTCCCACCTTTTTGATTCCCTGCGCAACAAGATCATGCCGCTGGCCGATGACATTATCGTATATCCCGCCCATGGCGCCGGCAGTGCCTGCGGCAAAAACATGAGCAAGGAAACCACCGATACGCTGGGCAACCAGAAAAAGACCAACTATGCCCTGCGCGCCGATATGACCCGTGAGGAATTCATCAAGGAAGTAACCACCGGCCTGATGCCGCCTCCTGCCTACTTCCCGCTGAACGTGATGATGAATATCAAAGGGTACGACAGCATTGACCAGGTGCTGGAACGTGGTCAGCATGCCCTCAGCCCCAAAGCCTTCGAAACTGCAGCCAATGAAACCGGCGCCCTGGTGCTTGACACCCGCGATGCGCAGGTATTTACCAAGGGCTTTGTACCCAACTCCATCAACATTGGCGTGGACGGCAACTTCGCCCCCTGGGTGGGCGCCATGATCCCCGATGTGAAGCAGGAAATACTGCTCATCACTGATGTGGGCCGCGAAGAAGAAGTGATTACCCGCCTGGCGCGCGTTGGATACGATTACACCATCGGCTACCTGGAAGGCGGCTTTGAGGCCTGGCAGAAAGCCGGCATGGAAGTAGACCATATTGAGTCCATCTCAGCAGAAGAACTGGCAAACCGCATGGCCAAAGAACCGGTTAACATCCTGGATGTTCGCAAGAACAGCGAATTCCTCAGCGAACACGTGATGAAGGCCGAGAATGCACCGCTGGATTATATCAATGATAGCATGCTGCAGGTGGACAAGAACAAGACCTATTATGTGCATTGCGCCGGCGGCTACCGTTCCATGATCTTCTGCTCTATTCTGCGTGCCCGCGGATACGACAACCTGATTGATGTGAACGGCGGATTCAAAGCCATCAAGGAATCAGGCAAGTTCAAAGTGAGCGACTATGTGTGCCCCAGCACATTGCTGTAAGTAATGCAAACAGGAAGGTTGCTGCACAGCAACCTTCTTCTTTCACAACCATATATTAATCATTAAAATAATCTTTATGGAAACGCCCTATTCCATGCCCCGCATAGGCGACAAAGCGCCCGATTTCAAAGCCATGACCACTACCGGTCCGCTTACCCTGTCGGAATACAACAAAGGAAGCTGGCTGGTCTTCTTTTCCCATCCGGCCGACTTCACCCCGGTGTGCACCACCGAGATGAGCGGTTTTGCCGTGGAAATGGATGATTTCTTTGCCGGCCGCAATGCCAAACTCCTGGGCCTCAGTATAGACAGTATCCATTCGCACATTGCCTGGGTAGATAACGTGAAGAAGAACACAGGAATCTATTTCAGGTTCCCCATTATTGCAGACCTGGACATGAGCGTTTCCAAACTGTACGGCATGCTGCAGCCCAATGAAAGCGAAACAGCCGCCGTGCGCGCCGTCTTTTTCATTGACCCCAACGGCATCATCCGCCTGATTATGTATTACCCGTTGAACGTGGGCCGTAATATGGCAGAGATCAAACGCGTATTGGTGGCGCTGCAAACAGCCGACGAAAACAAGGTGGCATTGCCCCTGAACTGGCAGCCCGGCGATAAAGTGATTGTACCCCCGCCCAAAAACCTGGCCGACTATGAAGCAAGGGTAAATAGCGACCTGGAAATGGTAGACTTCTACCTGGCCAAAAAATCGCTCTGATCCTCGTATCCCGGGATAAGCGTACAAAGCCTTTTTAAGGTAAGGTCACAAACGCAGACCCAATCAAAGGGCCGGCAGGTCACCAGTGTGCCAACAGGCTACCAGGACCAGGCCAATACTGCCGAAGCCTTACCAAACGGCCATCCTGCGAACAGGAAACATGCACTTACAATCTTGAAAAAAAGTCATAAAGAATTATGCTTAAATTTCTTAAATCCTTCCTCGGCGGCGGTCCCGCTGTAAACTTCAGAGAATTGGTG
>JALOMZ010000182.1 GCA_025455205.1 Chitinophagaceae bacterium
CGAGATGAACATCATCTGGGGCAGTGAATGGATGAACTTGCTCAGCACTTTCCTGATGATCTGTCCCTGGTCGTAGCGGAATTTGGCATTCAGCTGATAGGTCTTTCGCACGATGTATTGCCGGAGCCAGCCATCGCGCTGTGCTGCGGGCAGCCTGGCCTGCAGGGAGTCGTAGGCCGTTTCACTGGGCGGCATGTCATTTCCGAGGAAGGAGATATTGATGGAATTCTTCTGGTCTTTCTGGATGGCCTCCATGATGCCGCTGCGTACAGAATCGGGCATGGAAGGATGCTTGTCAATCAGCTTTGAAGCTTCCATGATCACCAGGGTAGTATCCATGCTGCGCAGGGAATCCTGCATTTTGAGCCTTACGGTAGTATCCGTGGTGGTGGCCATGCGCTGCAACAATGCGGCCCGCTTCTCCTGTATGTCCCAGTCAACGCCTTTGATCACATCTTCCTCATTGCGCACGGCAAACAGGATGAAGAAGAACAGGGCCGAGGTGAACACATACATCTTGATGGGGTGCAGGTAGCTGGCCCGCCGGCCCCGCAGGTATTCCATCGACAGGAAGCCGGGCCTGAACAGCAGATAGCGCAGGGTGCTGAAGAACTTGCCATCGAAATGGGTGATATCGTATACAAAGTGGGTGAAGAGCCCCCACAGGGTCTCATGCGTTTCGATATTTTCCTGCCCGCAGATATGGCAATAGCGCCCCTGCACCTGGGCGCCACAGTTGAGACAGTTCTTTTCGGTGCGTTCTTTTGCGTGCGACACTGGACCGATAATATTTGTGGAAAAGTATTACAAAATGCCGTCCTGCGCAGTGGGAATAATTAACAACCGGGAACAAGGTTCCCGCTGCTATTTTTGGCGAAATTTATCATCCATGCAAATACGGCTGCTCGTGCTTTTGGTGTTTGGCGCCCTGCAGGTGCAGGCACAGTATTATTTCCAGCACCTGGTAGCGGCAGAACGCAGCGCAAAGCAGTACAACCTGCTCCGGCAGAACAAGGTGCGCCAGGTGAAGGCCACGCTTACGGCTCCTGACGGCGAGGCCGACCCCAACTTCCTGTTGGAACAACGGCTGGATGCTGCCAGCAACACCCTGGTTACGCAAACCGGGTCCGACTTCACCGGCCGGTCTGTTATGGTGAGCACCCACAATACACAGGGCCAGGTGCTTCAGGTACTGGACTCATCATCCTCCATTGTAAACCGTTCTTCCTACACCTACAATGCCCAGGGACAGTTGCAGCAACTACGCACGCAGTCGGCCGACAGCATGCAGCAGTATATGACAGATGAATTGTTTCTGCTGGAGTATGACAAGAAGGGATTCCCCTCGGGCATGCTGCGCATCCGCAATAACACTGACACCACCCGGGTCATTTTCATTGCCTCCGAAAACGGCCAGCCGGGTGAGGAGCACTGGTGGCGCAACAACCGGCGTATAGAAACCTGGTACTATTACTACGATGACAAAGGGCGCCTCACCGACGTAGCCCGTTTCAATGCCCGCGCCAACCGCATCCTGCCCGACTATATGTTTGAATACGATGCACAGGACCGCGTGGTGCAGCAAACCACCATACAGGGGGCCGGCAGCTACCGCATCTGGCAATACCAGTATGATGCCCGCGGGCTGAAAACGGCAGAACTGGTGTTCAACAAAAACCGCCAGCAGGAAGGCCGCATAAACTACCAGTACTAATAAAAAAATCGCTGCCGGGGGCAGCGATTTTTTTTATTACACAATTTGCAGCAGAAGTTGCAGTATATCATCAGCCTGCCATGGCGGGTGCCTTCTGGCGGTATTCCTCAAAGAGGGCATCCAGCACGGCGAAGATGCGGACGAAGTCTTCTTCCGTAAGGTTGGAACCGGAGGGCAGGCAGAGGCCGTGATCGAACAAGCGGTCGGACACCCCATTGCCAAAATAAGGATACTGTTCAAATACCGGCTGCAGGTGCATGGGCTTCCACAGGGGCCGGCATTCAATATTGGCCGCTTCCATGGTCAGCCTTACTTTTTCGCGGGTAAGACCAAAATTGGCGGCCGGATCAATGAGCATGCAGGTGAGCCAGCGGTTGCTGAATTCGCCCTCCGCTTCCTCCTGCCAGCCCAGCTGAAACCCGCATTCTTCCCACTTACGGAAATAAGTACGGTACCGGCTATAATTCGCCCTGCGTGCTTCGATACGATCGGGCAACACCTCCATTTGCCCCAGGCCAATACCCGCCATCACATTGCTCAGGCGGTAATTATACCCTATCTGCGAATGCTGGTAGTGAGGTGCGGCATCGCGGGCCTGGGTGGCCAGGAACAGGGCCTGGTCGGCATAGGTTTTATCACGGGCAAGCAGGGCGCCGCCACCACTGCAGGTGATGATCTTGTTGCCATTGAAAGACAGCACCGCCATCATCCCGAAGGAGCCGCAGGGCTGGTTGTTGAGCCGGCTGCCCAGGGCTTCAGCGGCATCTTCCACCACGGGAATGTTGTAGCGGGCGGCCAGTTGGCAGATGGCTTCCATGCGGGCCGGGTGGCCATATAGGTGAACGGGGATGATGGCCTTTACGCGGTCTATTTTCTTTTCGCGATCCAGCTGCTCCAGGGCTTGCTGCAGGGCCGCGGGATCCATATTCCATGTATCGGGTTCAGAATCAACAAACACGGGCGTGGCGCCCTGGTAGGCAATGGGATTGGCAGATGCCGCAAAGGTGAGGCTCTGGCAAATCACGATATCCCCAGATTTCACGCCCAGCATAATCAGCGCCAGGTGCAGGGCGGCCGTACCGGAGCTCAGGGCCACGCAGTGTGGCATCTGGGTATAGCCGGCCAGTTGCTGCTCAAAGCGGGTTACCAGGGGGCCCAAAGGGGCTATCCAGTTGGTATCAAAAGCCTCGTGCACATAACGAATCTCCTGCTGGCCCATATGGGGCGACGACAACCAAATCTTGCTGCTCATGGTGAGGGGGTGTAATTCCGTAATCAAATTGGCGGACAAAAGTAAGGGTTCGGGCGCGGCACCCGGGTGGACGTTATAACCAGTTGGTCTCTTTTACCTTCATGAGTTTGCCCGGGTTGCCCACCACCAGGCCACCCGGCGGCACGTCTTTGCGCACCACCGTTCCGGCCCCTATTACCGCACCGGCGCCAATGCGCACGCCTGGTACGATGGTGGAACCGGCTGCTATCCATGCCCCATGGCCCACCTGTACATTGCCGCAGAGGGTGGCATTGGGCGACACATGTACAAAATCGCCCAGCTGGCATTCATGGTCAATGCTGGCACAGGTGTTGATGATGCAGTGCCTGCCTACCCGCACATAGGGATTGAGTACGGCTCCCGCCATCACTACAGAGCCCTCGCCAATACTGGTTTCCGAGGTGCTTACAATAGCCTGCGGATGCACCGCCGTGCCAAAATGCATGCCCGCCAGCTTACCAGCCACGGTGCGCCGGGCTTCATTGCTGCCAATGGAAACGATGACCTGGTCCTCTGGACCGGGCTGAAAAGCGGATGATTTCATTACGGGTATGCCCCCAAAAACGGGCGGCTTGTCGGCATCGTCAATAAATGCCTGCACCGGCTGCTGAAGCCGGTGCAGGATATCCAGGATGACCAGCCCGTGACCGCTGGCGCCAAATAAATAGATCATAGGTTGCCTGTAAATTTTTCTGCGGTGGCCACCCCTTCCCCACTGATGCCTTCGCGCTTGAACACCTTCCAGAGGGTGAGCCCCAGTATCCTGAGGTCCAGCACAAAGCTAATGTGTTCAACGTAATAGACGTCGAATTCGAACTTGCGGGTCCAGCTGATGGCATTGCGCCCGTTCACCTGTGCCCAGCCCGTGATGCCGGGCTTCACGTCGTGGCGGCGCCGCTGCTGTTCATTGTACAGGGGCAGGTATTCCACCAGCAAGGGGCGGGGGCCAACGAGGCTCATATCGCCTTTGAGCACATTGAGGAGCTGGGGCAGCTCATCGAGCGAGGTCTTGCGTACAAAACGGCCCACCGGGGTAAGGCGCACCGCATCGGGCAGCAGTTCACCATCGGCACCGCGCCGGTCGTTCATGGTTTTGAACTTGATGATATGAAACACCCGGCCCCGGTACCCGCCACGCGGTTGAATAAAGAAGGGACGACCCTGGTTGGCCACCAACAAAAGCAAGGTCACCAGCAGGATAATGGGCGACAGGATGACCAGTAATAGCAGGGCCACCAGCTGGTCGCCAAGGGGTTTGAAAAAATAACGGTACATAGGAGAAGTCAGGCCTTGGGTCAGCTGTTTTTTACCAGACCTTGCAGGTGGTCGAGGTATTGCATGGCCAATTTGCGGCGGTCGAAGCGTTCATGGGCAAAGCGGTAGCCGCTCTCCCCTTCTGTCGCCAGCCGTTCGGGATGGGCGAGATAGGCCCTGATCACGCGGTTGTATTCCTGCGCATTCTCCGGTTCCACATAAGTACCTGCGCCGGCGGTTTCCACCAGTTCGCGCGAAACACCGTCGATGGCCATGAGGATGGGTTTCTTGCAAGCCATGTAATCGAAGGTCTTGTTGCTGTATACTGTTTTGAACGTATCCACCTTCTTGAGGATAGAGGCACCCATTTCGGAGGCAATGATGTATTTGAACACTTCAGCCTTGGGCACGGGATCAATGAAACGCACATTGGTCACCTGCATGTCGGCCGCCATTTTTACCAGCCGGGCCTTGTCGTTGCCATCGCCAATGAGCAGAAATTCCACGTTGGTATCTTCCACCAGCCGGGCGGCATGCAGCACCTGCTCCAGGTGGTTGGCCACCCCATGCGCACCCACATAGGTGATCACGAACTTGCCCTCCAGCTGGTGTTCGCGTCGAAAGGCATCGCGGTCGAAGGAGTGCAGCAGGTGCTCCGACAGGGAGAAATCGGCCGCGTTGGGAATAAAGATCAGCTTCTCTGCAGGCACCTGCTTCTTGTCGCGGAGCGTGGCCAGGAAAGCGGGTGTAAGCACATTGATCAGCGTCGACTTGCGATAGATGAAGGCTTCCACCCAATAAGCGAGCCGGATGATGATCTTGTTGGT
>JALOMZ010000183.1 GCA_025455205.1 Chitinophagaceae bacterium
CTTGAGTTTGTAGGTGGGATAATTGTTGTAGAGGCTGATGGCTGCTGCCGGATCGCTGAATGCCCGGAAAGACCAGTAGTTTTCAAACCACAGATTGTCGTTGGGTGTATTGCTCAGCACGCCCGTTTTAACCGTCATGTCGTTCCAGAGCGCCTGTGCATAAGTTTTATTATGACCCAGGTACAGATGGGAGCCTGTTAATGGAAACATTTCAATGCCATACATAGCTGCAATGTCACCTGTCCAGAAGGTGTTCCGGTCGTACCCATTGCTCCACACCCGGGCACACATCATTTGTGAATAGGTAGGCGCAAAATTGCGGTCGTTCATGTCAAACCAGTATTCCTCAATGGCGGTTTGCTCCGTGGTGTACAGGTAGATGCCTAAATCGCGGATGGCCGTATTGCCGGTAAGCGTACCCCAGTGAATAAGCGATGCATTGAAGTTCATGGCTTCTGAGGATGATTCCTGGTTGTTGCCATGCGGTTCGTTGTTCAATTGTCCCGATGCAAAACTGTGACCGGCATATGGATGGAAGTTGCGGAGAAAGGGAAACATGGTATTGGACCTTTCCCAGTTGGCCACATCTTTCACCAGCATATTCACCATGGGCCCCCAGCTGGCAGCCCAGCCAGGCTGATACTGCTCCACGGCAGCCGCGGCGTTGATGAAATTGGCATAGTGAAAGTGGTGATCATTGATATTGGCATCCGATGAATATCCGGCAGGATAGCCAATGAGGGTGGTCCAGGTATTGCTGTAGTAAAACACAAAAGCGTTTTCGCCCTGCACGGCTTGCAGCCAGTTTTCCAGCCTTGTCTTTACGGTATTAATGAGTTTATCCCTTGCCGCTGTATTGCCCATCTGGTCGGCAATTTTAGCCACCTGTACCAATTTGTTCATAGCCAGCCCTTCATTGTAGGAATCGGTCCAGGTGGCAAGGCTGGAATTCTTTACCAGGTCTATTTTACTGTTGAGGGCGGCGGGATCAAATCCGCTGCTGTATTTGGCCATTCCCGGTATGGCGGAGAGCACGCCTTTGAATGTATTTTGGACGACGAAGGAATTGGCCGCCAACATTTTCATCTGGCCCCTGGCTGTGGCATACGCATAGGCCCCCGGCTGCGGCGAACCTGCACCCAGGTGGGCCCATTGGTGCGGCAACAATCCCAGCAGCACACTGGATCCGCTTCCTTCCTTTACATCGGTGGTAACGGTAAAAGTGGATTGCAGGGTTGCGGACGATTCATTGTAATTCCAGCTCACGGCGGTATTGGCCGGAAAAACATACGCGTATTGCTTGTAGTCATTGGCCACCGTAGCAGCATTAACGCCTGCCGGCAACATGGCCACGGAGAAATAATTCTTGCCGGCCAGGGTAGACGTGTAGGTACTTCCTGCATTCGACCACACAGACCCCACCGGTGCATACACGGCAAAATTGGCGCCGCTGATGGAATTGGTGATCAGCAGCATTTCGCCCTGTACCGAAACGGTTCCTGTGTTCACCACTACAGAGGCCATATCTGAGCTGCCCTTGGTGCAATACACGAAGGGCATGCCCATGCCCATGGTGGCATTGAAGGAGCGGCCCGACTGGCTCCAGCTGGCAGTGACTGTCCAGTCGGAGTAATCAGACACCGTGGGATAGGTGCCCGATAGTCCGCTTACGCCCACCACCAAAGGCTGTTCCGGTCCCATGGGTTGGCGGGTATCGTTGGCACCCAGTCCCAGGAAGGTATAGCTTATAACCATTCCGCTGGAACTCCCCTTCATGGAAAGGGGATAGTTGTAGAGATTGGCATCGTTATATGTGAGCAGGCCTGTCCACCAGTCGTTGGTAACAATGGGTTTGGCGGCCGCTGCACCCGAAACCCTGGGCGTTCCGCTGGGCGGCAGGTTCCTGTTGGCTGCATCAAGCGGGGGCAACTGGGTGGTGTAACTACCGCTGCCTGCGGAAACGATCTGGGCCAGCAGGGCGTTTGGCAATGCCACTATAGCCAGCAACAGAACACCGGTGCAGACGTAATTCAACCATGGTTGTGATGCATTTCGATTCATGAATGTTTCTTGAGGGATGAATACAGGGCATCACAAACAGATGAGGCCTTGGTTTAATGTGTTAGTACATAAGCGGATGCAATTGGAACTTTTACTTTTTCGCCGCCGCTGTTGGTGTTATCACCAGCGACGGCGTGACGGAGCGCCGTCAGTACGGCTAAACGGAAGATCATACGCCATCAAGCCTTCCGCTTCGCCAGCTCTGCCTTGATCTGGTTTGCTTTTTCTTCGGAGAGATCATAGTCCCACATCACCCAGATGGCAATGAGTGTACCGAGAATGGGAAGTCCGGAGAAAGCCAGTCGCAAACCGGTGATGGCCGTTTCACTCTGTGTGGGTGCGCCGGAATCAAATCCCACAGCGGCCATGATCACGCCTGTGAGCAAACCGGCTATGGCAAAACCGAATTTTACCATCCACCAGTAGATGGCGCCGAATATGCCTTCCCTTCTCTTACCGGAAGTGAGTTCATCCATGTCGCATACGTCGGCCGTCATAGACATCATGAGGGTGAACAGACTGCCGATGCCAAAGGAGAACAGCGGCAGGGCAAACAGGAACATATAGGGCTTGCCGGGAATGAAGAGGAACCAGAACAGGATGTAGCCTACAATGGAAATGCTTTGCGACAGCAAAAAGGCATTCTTTTTGCCCAGCTTCTTTGACATGGCGGCCACAATCGGGATCACGATAAAAGTGGTACCCAGGGCGCCCACAGATCCAAAGAGGGTAGGCCAGATGCCGGCCGCTTCGGTGTTGCCGTTGAACAGCCGGTACACAATGATGAAGAAGGTAAAGCCCGCCACTGTGTTGAACGCGTTATAGATCAGGAAGGTGGCAATGCACAGCTTTCGGAAAGGCTTGATGATGAAGGCTTCCTTGAAACTGAGCAGGATATCCTTCAGGCTGGCCCCAATGGTTTTCATGGTCAGTGGCTTCAGGCTATGGTCGTCTTTGGTTGATTTGCCTTTTATAAAAACGGCAGGTGTCAACGCCAACAGCATACAGGCAGCGCCTACCCAGATGGCCAGGGTGCGGGTGGCCGTATCAGCATTTACAAACCACTTGGGTTCATACATGATCACCCAGAACCAGGGCGCTATCACCCAGGCCCATTGGCCGATCCACTGGGCAATGGCCATGATGCTGGTGCGCTCGTGAAAATCATCGCTCATTTCATAGCCCATGGCCACATAGGGAACACTGAACAAGGAGTAGGCGAAATAGAATACGAAGGACCAGAACAGGAAATAGATGAAATTGAAATTGACGCCATTCTCCCGGTGCAATTGCCACATCACCACAAAAGAAATACCCAGCAGGATGCCCCCGGCAAACACATATTGCCTTCTGCGGCCCCAAATCGATTTGGTATTATCTGTAATAAAACCCATGATGGGATCAAAAAATGCATCGAATATCCTGGGCAGGAAAAACAGGATGCCCCACATCCAGGCAGGGAAACCCAGATCCTGTACCAGCACCACCATGAATATGCTCAGGGCAGCCGGAAACATCTGGTTGGCCAGCATGCCCAAACCAAAGGCGATCTTCTGGCCCATAGGTACAATGGCTTTGGAGCCTGACGTGTTTACTGACATAAGTATTGCTTTTAAGTAGAGGTGTAGTGGTTTTTCTTGTTTTTCTTGCCTGCAAACCGGCAGGCATGCTATCTTTTAGAAATGCTGTTTTGTGTTCATTTTTTATTGACGAGGGCAGGCGGTACTTGTATCTCTTTCCACATCAAAGCACTGTTGCCGCCATAGGTTTTGGTAATGGCCTTCCCGTCGCGGGTCAATCCCTTGAACACCCCTTTGTCCACCAGTTCCCAGAGCGCATACTTCGCCTGGCCCTGCAGGTTGATCAGGCCAAAATGGTTTTCAGAACCCAATGGATTCTTTTCATCCTTCCATTGCTCATCGAATGCTTCAAAATAGAAGCAGCTGATGCCTGCTTTGTTGGTCCATTCGCGCATATGCTTGTAGTACAAAGCTGATTTGTATTCATCCGTTGCTTTCGATCCCTGGTTGCCGTAAAACTCATTCGACTGGCTGGCCCAGCCTGTTTCGCCAATATGAATGGGCTTTTCCACGCCCAGCGACTGCAGGTAGCTTCTTACACTGTTGTATTGGGAAATGGCATAGTCCCTGGCCCTGAGCATGGCAGCATCTATCTTCTGTTGCTCAGTAAGATGTTCTTCTCCTGCGGCCACCCCCCAGAACTGCGGGTTGTAGTGGGTATCATGCATGGGATAGGTATGCATGGAGACATAGTCCACGGCCTTGATCAGTTTTACCAGGTCCTCCGTTTTGTATTCTCCCGTAGCACCACCCCAGGAGGCAAAATTGTCTGAACTGGTGATCCACAGATTGGAGGGGAGTTCGCCTTTCTTTTTCAGGTCCTGCAGGTGGTTTACCCATTTCAGGATAACGCCTGCCTGCACATGATAAGCAGTGGCCCATTTTACCATGGCCTCATTGCCCACGGCAATGATCTTGATGATGTCGGGGTATTGTTTGGTGAGCTCCACGGCCCGGGCTATTTCCACGGCATTCCTTTCGCTCTCACCATAGTGGTCGGGCTTGGCGGTCCAGGCATCCTTGCAGTCGATCCAGGCGCCCAGCATGACATACATTTCAAAGGCAGGATTCTCCTTCTTCAATTCCGTGATGGCCTTCAGGATATTGGCCGCCTCTTCCAGATGCACATTGTAGGTGCGCAACAGTCTGATGTCCATGGCAGACAATATTCTCATGTCTTCCTTCAGCTGTGCAATGGTAGGCTGTATATCCCGGGTTTTCTGGCGATAGCCCCCGTAGGAAATGGCCAGGTAGTTGGAGTCGCCCAGTATTTCTTGGGCGCTCTTTGAGGCGTTGGCTTGCTGCTTATTACCGGTTGATGCACACGATAAGCCTGGCAGGAGTAGCAGGAGGGAGGCCAGGTATGGCAATAAGTATTTCATATGGTCAATTGTTTATAGTAACGAGTTCACAGATACGTGG
>JALOMZ010000184.1 GCA_025455205.1 Chitinophagaceae bacterium
TCCGAACCGCGGGCTGCTGCTGGCATACAGTGCCGACGGGAAATTTGGTGAGCCTTCGGGAGACCCTGCCATGCTTCGGCAATTGCCGGGTGGGAGCACAGTATTGCAGTATGGTTTTCAATCTGCCTTTGATCACCAGGACTTACAGGGAGATCGATGGTATTATTATGCGCTTTTTTCATATGTTCAGGTGGACAATCGGTGGGAATACGGGTTACCCCGTTTTTTCAGGGCATCTACAGCCTGCCGGGTTTTGTCTCTTCCCATGCAGGAGGGATTTGCCGGCCCCGACTTTCCGGCCGCACACTGGAGCCTTGCGGATGGCGGGCCTGAGGGCTCCCTGGCACCCGACGGCCGCACCTGGCGCCGTTCCAACCTGGCTGGCAGCACTGAAGACGATGGACTTTCCGCACTCATCAATGCATATACCCAAAATGGCAGCAACTCAAAGGAAATGCTGCGCATGCCTGCCTTCAACCTGCCTGCGGGAGCTGATTCGGTGATGCTGACCTTTGATTATGCCTATCGGGCCTATAGTGGCGATGCCGAACTGGCCGATTCCCTCGAGCTGGTCTGGAGTCCGGATTGCGGCACCACCCTCATCAGCATCTGGAAACGGGGTGGCGTTACCCTGGCATCGGTGCCCGGCTTTTCCACCGCCGAGTTTATACCCGGGCAAAAGACCGATTGGCGCAACATGCGTTTTAACCTGCTCGAATGGCTGCCACCCGGAATCCGAAACCTGTCGGTGGGATTCAGGGCCACCAACAAGTTCGGGCAAAATATTTGGCTGGATAATGTATCTGTGAGGGCATATCCCACATTCAGGCGCGATGTGGCGTTGCAGCAATGGTTGGCACCGGCTGAAGCGGTATTGTGCAACGGAAGTATCAGACCTGCCGTGCGGATAGCCAACCTGGGTGGAGATACCCTGCGCTCTTTGCGGATTATTTATGGCGTTAGGGGAGGCCCGAAGGATTCTGTGCTTTTCGCTTCCCTGCTGCTGTCCCGCGGCCGGGATACCATATTGGTGTTGAACAGCCTCGCGCTGCCCCCCGGCGTGCATCCATTGTATGCCATTGCCCACCTGCCCAACGGGCTGGCCGACGAACAGCCCGCCAATGATACGCTCTGGCAGACCGTGTCGGTGGCGGGTACTGCCAGCGATCCGCATGAAAAAGGTTTTGATGACGGCAACCTGCTCAGTGGCGGATGGGCACTGCTTCCCGTGGAGGGAGGCTGGCAACTTTTTGATGGTGCGGGTGCTGGCAGCAGCCGCTCTGCCTGGGTGAATCGCTTTGGGGATACCGCCGTGGCGGGCGCCATGGAGTTCCATTCACCGGTGGTGGTGCCCCGTGCCGGGGCCGATTCGCTGCTGCTGCAGTTTTCTGTGGCCGCCGCCAGCCGACAGGTAATGGGTCAGTGGCAGAGCGATACCCTGGAAGTATGGCTCAGCCCACCCTGCGGCGCCAGCCGGCAATTGGTGTACCGGAAGGCCGGAGACCAGCTGGCTACCGCCACTGCTGCAACTACCCCGTTTGTTCCCGGTGCGGCCAACTGGCGACGGGAACGGGTAGACCTGACTGCCAGCCTGCCGCAGCTGCAGGCCGGTTTCCAGGTCATCTTCAGGTTGCTGCGGGGCGGGGGCAACAACATCTACCTCGACGGGATCAATATGGGAACCAAAACCATTCCGCCTGCCCTGAAGCAGGAAGGCTTTGGGGTTTTTCCCAATCCCTTTCAGCAGGAATTTACCATTTGGCACCTTCAGCCTCCTTCCGGATGGCGCAGCGGCCGCCTCACCGATGCTGCGGGCAGGGTAATGATGCAATGGCAGTGGTCGGGCAATGCCCCGCAAACCCTGACGGTGCCCGCTTCGGGCCTGCCTCGTGGCATTTATTTCATACAGTTGCAGTACGAAGGGTATAGCCGCACCCAAAAACTGCTGAAGTGGTGAGATATGCAGTTTGCCGGTAATCAGGCAGTTAACCTGCTTGCAAACATGAAAAGCTAAAAGGTGGCTGGCCACCAGGTATTGTTGAAACATGATGCTCCCGTATGGAGAGGCTGATGCACATCAGGATTTATCCCGGCCGGAAACTGCTACTTTTGCGCCACCTGAATTTTCTGACAGCCCATGACGCCATCTATTCTGACCAATCCATCTGTAGCTTCCCACGACGCCGAACTGGCCCGTATTGCCGAAAAAGTAAACCTGCAGCAAAGGCTGACCCCCGAAGAGGGCCTGTACCTCTTTGAGCACGCCCCGCTGGGATGGGTGGGCGCCCTGGCCAACCAGGTGCGGGAGCGCATGCATGGCCACAAAACCTATTTTAACCGCAATTTCCACATTGAACCCACCAATGTGTGCGTGTTCAGCTGCAAGTTCTGTTCCTACAGCCGCCTGTACAAAAACCGGGAAGAGGGCTGGGAACTGAGCATTGATGAGATGCTTGACATTGTGAAGAAGTACGACGGGCAGCCGGTAACCGAAGTGCATATTGTAGGGGGTGTTCATCCCAAGATGGATATGTATTTCTTCATGGAGCTGATCCGGAAGATCAGGGCATACCGCCCCGACCTGCATGTGAAGGGCTTCACCGCGGTGGAACTGGACTATATGTTCCGCAAGGCCAAGGTGACTACAGAGGAAGGGATGCGCCTGATGCACGAAGCCGGGCTACAGTCGCTGCCGGGCGGTGGCGCCGAAATATTCGCCCCTGAGGTGCGCGAGCAGATCTGCGCCGACAAGGTGGATGGCGAAGGCTGGCTGCATATCCACAAAACGGCCCATCAGCTGGGTATGCACAGCAATGCCACTATGCTGTACGGGCATATTGAGACTTATGCCCACCGCATAGACCATATGGAGAAACTGCGCAGCCTGCAGGATGAAACAGGCGGATTCAACACCTTCATTCCCCTGAAATTCCGCAACCATGATAACGAAATGAGCGATGTGCCGGAAACCACGCTCATTGAAGACATGCGCATGTATGCCATTGCCAGATTGTACATGGACAATTTCCCGCATGTGAAGGCCTACTGGCCCATGCTGGGCAGGCACAATGCCCAGCTGAGCCTCAGTTTCGGTGTGAATGATATTGATGGCACCATTGATGACAGTACCAAGATCTACAGCATGGCCGGCAGTGAGGAGCAGAATCCCAGCATGACCACGGAAGAACTGGTGGCCCTTATCCATCAGGCAGGCCGTGTGGCCGTGGAGCGCGACACCCTGTACAAGGAAGTGAAGGTGTTTGAGCGGGTGGCCCCATCCGTGTCCGACGTGTCATTGAACTAACCTTATTGTTTTTATCAGCAATGCCTGTGTGATCTTCAGATGCACAGGCATTTTCTTTTGTGCCGGTGGTAGCCATGCCATGGAAATTTCCAGTAGATTCACGGCAGTATCCCTACTGTTATGAGTATTTCGTGGAACGATTTTGAAAAGGTAGACATGCGGGCCGGCACGGTGCTTGACGTACAGCCTTTTGAAAAGGCGAAGAAGCCGGCATACAAATTGTGGATCGACTTTGGAGACCTGGGTGTCAAAAAATCTTCGGCGCAGATCACAGCCCTGTACCAGCCAGAGGCCCTTATAGGCCGGCAGGTGATTGCTGTGGTGAATTTTCCGCCCAAGCAGATTGCCGATTTCATGAGCGAATGCCTGGTGCTGGGCGTGTACAATGAAAACAACGATGTGGTTTTGTTGCAGCCCGATAAACCGGTACAAAATGGAGGAAAGGTAGGATGAATGACAGGCAGGAATTGCTGATGCATTCTCCGCTGGGAGACATCCTGCTGGCCACCAACGGCCAGGCCATTACGATGATTCATTTTTGCGATGAACCAATAGCAGCAGCCAATGCAGATCACCCAATATTGATCCAGGCCAGCAGGGAACTGGAGCAATACTTCGCCGGCGAACGTCAGTCTTTCGATTTTCCGGTGGCGCAATCAGGCACCGTTTTTCAGCAACGGGTATGGCAAATGCTCACCACTATTCCCTTTGGAAATACCATTTCGTATAAAACGCTGGCCATTCGGATGGGTGATGAAAAGTGTATACGTGCGGCGGGAACGGCCAATGGCAAAAACCAGATCGCCATTGCGGTTCCCTGCCACCGGGTTATTGGCAGCCACGGAGAATTGGTAGGGTATGCGGGCGGATTGTGGCGCAAGCAATGGCTGCTGGAGCATGAGGCGCGCCTGGCGGGTGCGGCGGTGCAGCTCAGGATGTTATAACGTGGCTACAGCAGGTATATTTCAACTGTATATTACAGCATCAGCATTGAGTAGCTGAATATTCGATCCCTATTTCAAATCCTCGGGCGTAAATGTGAACGGCAGCAGGTCTTTGGCTCTTTTGATCACCAATATTTTCCCTTCCTGTCCTGACAGTATGAGCCTGATAGGATGGTGCAGCCTGTATTCATATTCCACCAGGCTTTGCCGGCACAGTCCGCAGGGCGAGGCCGGGCTGTCGCTGCTGCCTTCCACATTTTGGTAGGAGATGGCAATGGCCTCCACGGGATCGTCGGGATACAGTGACGAGAGGGTGGATAGTAAAACCCTTTCGGCACAAATACCCACCGGATAGCTGGCGTTTTCCTGGTTGGTTCCCTTTACAATATGGCCTGCCACGGTGCGGGCTGCTGCTGCCACCCGGAAGTGGCTGTAGGGGGCATAGGCATTGGCAGTATGGGTGCGGGCCTTATGCAGCAGGAAGCGGTCTGCCTCAGGCAGCTCATGTTCGTTGTCGTACTCTTCGAATTCAAACTGGTGTTGATGTGTTGCCATAGGATGGGATTGTGGTGACAAAAAATCCTTCCCCATGCTGGAGAAGGATTTCCTTTCGGCGGTTAAAAATACGCATTATTTCGTTAATCACCCGATATTTATCGTCCATTCCGCCCTGGGTTCCAGAAGGCAAACATAATCCCTGTTCAAATAACATTTCCGACCGCCCGGTAACATAAGCGGGCGATGAACGGTAAACAGGCTGGAGTTGCATGGGCTTCCACAACGGCCGGCTTTCAATGTTTTCCTGTTCCAGCTT